>JAQVMI010000050.1 GCA_028703735.1 Candidatus Cloacimonadota bacterium
TCAAATCACTTGCTTATCCGTTTGGAACGCCTTGGCGATTCCATAAGAATGGCAAAAGAAGTGCATGATCTGCAAATTGCGGCAATTGGTATGAAGGGCACATCTTCTGCAATGGTATCTATGTTTTCCGAAATAGTAAAAGCAGCAAAATTCGATTGTCCGGTATTAATTACAGGTGAAACCGGAGTGGGAAAAGAGCTTGCAGCTCATGCAGTGCATAAGCTGGGTAGATGTGCTGCCCGTAACATGGTTAGCATCAATTGTGCCTCTGTACCAAAGGATTTATTTGAAGCAGAACTCTTTGGCTACGAAACCGGAGCTTTTACAGGAGCCAATAAAGCTCGCAAAGGCTATTTCGAATTTGCCGATAACAGCAGCATCTTTATGGACGAAATTAGCCAGCTACCCCTGGAAGTTCAGGCAAAACTACTGCGGGTTGTATCCGAAGGAGAAATCCAGAAATTGGGGGGTAGAGTAAGTAAAATTCATACTCGGATTATTTGTGCCTCAAATCAGGATTTATCCCAAATGGTGCAAGCCAATACCTTCCGGGGTGACCTGCTGTACAGAATAAACACAATCCATATAGAAATCCCGCCTCTGCGCAACAGAATAGAGGATATTCCCCAATTGGCAGAATACTTCATGAATGAATTCTGCACCAGAAACGATATACCACCCAAAGCACTATCTCCTGCGGCAACTGCCTGGCTATGCGAACAAAGCTGGCAGGGTAATGTTCGGGAACTAAAGAATACCATAGAACGCGGGGTAATTTTTGCCAAAAATGACCACTTAACTGTGGTAGATTTTACCACGGATAAAATTGATCCTGCCACTGATGCCGATACTGGCTCTCTGCGCCAAGCACTTAACAGTTTCGAGAAAGCCTATATTGAGAATGCTTTGAAGATTAATGACTATAATATACGCAGCACAGCAAGTCTGTTGCAAATGGATAAATCTAACCTGTTCAAAAAGATAGCAGCACACAGTATAAAACTATTAGCTAAATAGCAGCTAATTATAGAAGAACCTTCCAAATGTGTGCCTCTGTGGTATATTTTACCACAGCAAATATTCACCTCCCCCGTAAACAATTGTTATACAGCTTATTACGATTTCACTAACTTTGGCACAAGGTTTGCTAAATATATGTACAACTCCCTCAAGCTCAGGTGGGGGTGATCTGTTAAAATACAGTTTCCAGATTATAACAGAACATATTCGCAACTACAGCCGCCTCGGCTGTATGCACACGAGGCGTGTGCAATTACGATTATGAAGTATTACCTGGGAACTGTAAGGGGTTTGCAGACTGGGCATACTATGTGGGTTTAGCAGGCAGTAGTTGTAGTGTTGGATCTGTTGGCTGGGTCTGTAGGTAGGGCAAAGGGAATGTAAGTTTAATGTAAACATTGGGGTGGATGAAAATTCACCCCTACGCTTTTCCGGCTACAATAATCCCCATCTGCGCCGCAAATACAATTCCACACAGAAGGCAAGAATGAACAGGGATAACACATACCATTTTTTATAAAGAGCTATTTCCCTGCGTGTAATTAGCTCTTCCTTTACTGCCGGAACCGGCGAAAGACTTGCCAAATTGCTCTCGAAAATAAGCTTGCCATAAGTTTCTGCTGCAAGCCAGGATAGCAAAGGGAGGTTATAGCCAAAATCCCGGGTTTCCAGGGAAGATTCGCTAAGGATAAACTTTCCGGTAGTCCGCTGCCCTGTTTCTTTATCTGTAATTATAAAGCTGTAGTTATCTGGCAGAGATAAATTGGCAGTAAAACTGAATTCATCACCCTCACGTGTAAGATAATCTGCCAGCACTTCCTTGTTTTTGCTATCCATTATACGAATCCGCGGGTTAATATCCAGCTTGCTTTGCCTGATATCATCTTCCACTCTTAAGCGCAGACGAATCTGCTCTCCCTGGAAATAGCTATTGTTATAAATGGCACTATAACCGCCGGAGCTTTTATTGCTAAGCCAGGTTAAACAGCCGCTCATCAGCTTGTTATAGCCATCCTCCCCACTCTGCATTTGCCAACGCCAAAGGTTTAAAGCAGAAAAGCTAAGGCTTCGGGCATTCGCAGAGATGTTTACTGCGATTGCCGGAGAATTTTGGGGATTGTTTATCGTGGCAAGAATATCGGTTTGAGGGCTGGCAGTAACGTAGAAATAGTCTACTGGAGGAATATCCCTGGTGGAGGCAGAAAGTGTGCTTAACATGGGGAAATTGGCTGCTGAGGAGGTAGGAACAATGAAACCCTGATAGGTGGTGTTGATATTAGATTTTTGCAGGGGTAAAATTGGGTTCAGCTCTGCTACCGGAAGACCCTGAAACATTAAGCCCACCCCTTGCTTGTAAGAATATAATACAAAGGTGGAAGTGGCATTATCCAGGCGCATTTGTCCATTGTTTACAATTACCATGGCAGCCAGATTATCACTATTTAGCTTGGAAACAACAGTTTCCCCTATATATAAACTGCCATTGCGATTTAGGTAACTCTGAACCTCCCAGCGGGGATTCGAGGTTATTGCATCCAACAAGAATTTATTATCCCAGGCTGGCTTATCAGAAATCAGCATTATCCGTTCTTTTTCGGCTAAAACCTCTATCGCTCCCGGAAAGCTATTGTTGCTAAGCCTGCTTTCGTTTTGCAATGGGCTTAGCTCCACCTTCCAGGTATAAAAACCGGTTTGGTTGAAACGTTGAGTAAAGTCGATGCTGGAGGGGGTTCCAGATTCCAGCTTAATATTTTGTTTGGATACCAATCTATTGGCTATATATAGCTTAGCTTCAGCAATCCCGTTATAGTTCTCGGAGCTGAATTCTGCCCGCAGAGTGTTTGGCTCGTTTCTCCAGGCATAGCGGTTGCTGCGTGCAGTGGTAACCGCTAAATCCGGACTTGGGTTACTGGTGCTATCTGCCAGAACATAAAAGGGACAGCCAAGCTGCTGCACAGAAGCAAGAGATTCATCCCGCAGCCAGCCATCAGATGCCAAAACAACTCCCTCTACCTTACGAAGAGTATTGGTTTCGCTTAGCTCTTTAAGGGTTTTGTTTAGCAAGCTGCTGCCAGAATCACCCTCAAGTCCATTGGCAAACTTGTGTTCCACAAGCTGATAACCTGCCTCCTTAAAGCGGGCTTTCACCTGCTCTAATTGTTGTTTTAGATAGGTGGACTTGCTGCTTGTTTTGTGCTTCAAACCCATGCTTACAGAGCTATCCTCCAAGATTAATATCTGTGGGGCAAGGCTTTTATGCAGCGTGTAATATAGTATGGGGCTTATCAGTAACAGCAGAAGTATTCCAAAAGAGATGAATCTTAGCCCAAAAAGCAGCCAGCGTCTTTGGGCAGGAATTTCCGGAGTGCTGCGGTAATTGTAGTATCCGGAGATTAACAGTGCAAAAAGGGTAATAAAAACGTATTTAATCATCAAATCCACAAACGCACAAAGCTACCCAGAGATAAACCCTTAGATTTCATTCCCGGAAATAACGAATCATAGCTTTGCACACTTATCCCAAATTCTCCAGTTTTACTTTTTAATCCTATGCCATAGCTAACCCGCCAGGGATAATTGCTATTACCAAAACCTATGCCAAAATGCACGGGTAAAAATGGTGCGGGAAACACCTCTGCTCCCAAGGCAAGCCTACCGGTGGGATCTGTAACTGCGGAATTTTTGAATCCCTGCACATAATCTGCCGAAAAGTTCATGCGTTTATGTGACCACAACGCAGCTAATCTTAATTCTGGCGGTAATTCTGTGCTGAAGGAATCAATATCCTCAGATTCGTGAGTTTCGGTGTAGAAATCATCTTCGAGATTTATTATATATAAGCTATCTGCTGCAAAATGCAGGTTTTGGTTTTCCAAAACACCCACCCAATTGATGTAGCCGAATATGTTATCCAGGGTTAATCCCACTTCCAGGTTTTCTATGGGGCTGCTGGCAAAACCAATCATGCTTTTGAATCCTGCACCTCCAATTCCGGAGCGCAACACTGCATCCTGATGCATGGTTAAACCATCGAAGGTAGAACTGAAGTAACCGTTGAATTCCCTAAGATCGGCACTTCCAATACCAGCAAGAAGACTGGCAGAAAATCCTGCCCGAATTTCGGGAAAACCATAGGGTAGAAATGGGATGGTAAAATTACCTGCACCAAAGGTTAGATCCATATAGCTAAGTGCTTTGGCATTAGTTGTACTTTTATCGAAGACATACAATGAATCTGTGTTTCCGTAAAGCAGCAATTCCATATAGCGTTTGGAAAGTGATAGCTCACCATCGTAGCTAATGGAACTGGAGAACGCCATGTTGGACATGGTAAACCCGAAAACACTCATATTTCCGCTAACCGAACCATGCAAAATATGGGAAAGTTTTCGCATTATCATGTCTTTGTCATCTTCAGTAAGATATTCCTGGCTAACTACATAATTATAAGTATCCAGATCCAGGGAGTTATTGTTTACCTGGATTCCACTATTCACGAAAGGAAGCCAAACGTCTATATACTTGCCGGGGGCAAGATTGGCAGGATTCCAGTAGCTTGCTTCCACTCCTCTGGCACGCAGCATATAGCTATCAGAATAGAAGATAGATTTGCCTGTTTTGATGGCTGTAAGTGTTGTTGCGGCAGCTAACAATACTACGCAGAGAAACAACAGCTTTTTCATTGTAAGTCCTCCACCAGTATCTTTGCCTGCAGCATACCCTTTAGATGAATGAAATCCTGATAAGTGGCATAGATGGTAATGGGATGCTCGCTTTCGTCGAAGCTAAAAGCCCAGCGCATATAGGAAAGAGGATTAGTGAAAAGCTGCATCTCTTCGTTGCTAAGGCTTAATTTCACTTCCTGAAATCCGGGATTTGTTTCGTAGCTACTGATCTGAACTAATTTTACATAATCGTAAGTAGCAGGATCGTTAATATCTATATCCGGGGTTTGGCTAAAATACGTTTGCGCCCAAGCTCCAACCGGTAATTTGTTCTGCACCATCATCGTAAGTTCTGCGCTTATAGCATTATCCCTTATGCGGTTACGGTTTTCTTCCGATATTTCAATCTTACGTTCGCTGCGGATAACAAAAGCATGATTATGCAGGGTAACGGTTAAGGGTGCCTGGATTCTGTAGATAGTATCTATGTGATCTGTGGATCGAACTGTTCCAATTGTATTACCACTGTTAACGGTGAAAACACCGCTGATAATTTCTACTCGTTTGGGCATAATCTGCAGTAATTGGCGTACGTTATTGGTAAACTCCATCACCCTAATCCCCGGCTCGCCATCCGGAGAAGCAGGAACTGTGTGATAGTATTGGTTGGGAGATACTTCTATGGGAATGGAGACAGTATCTCCCTCTGCATTAGTGGCAAGGAATCTGCCGCGGAATTCTGCAGCAAAGCCAATATAATTAACCAGGGTTATCCTTAGTTTGGCATTTTCGAGGGTTACTGCCTGATCTATATCCAAGGGGTATTCTATGCTCATGCCTGTAGATTGAGTTTTTAGCAGCGATCTCATGCCTTGCAGGGTTCCCTTAAACAGAGAAAAAGAAAAAGGAGGCTGCGTAGAGAAACTGAACTCCGCTGCCATTGTCCCTTGTGGTAGGGCAGGGCTAACTTCTATAATATAATCCATGGCTCCAAGTAATTGCTGGGATTCTACATTTCCTATCTTTAACCCGGCAAGGGATGTATCAACCCAATCACTATCGCCATTATATACTATCTTGAGGGGGGTTCCAGAAGTGCGAGTAAGCTGTGGGAAGGTAATCTTAATCTGTTCAACATTTGGGTTTACATTAGTTACACGGGTGCGAAATGCTCCAGAAAAAAACACTCCATACACAAGCCTGGCTCTTCCCTGGCTATCTACAAGTGGAATTGCACCCTCATATCCCGTGCCAGGGACAGGCACATCATTAATACTTTGTTGAAAGCTGAAGGGGACGTTCCCAAACTGGTCTGTATTGTTATCACCGTCTCCTACCAAAGTTAAAATACTGTCCTCATCCACTGTGATATTATCTCCGCTGGCAAGATCGGAAACAAAAAGTGTGTCATTTATTAAGGGGACAGAAAGCTCAATATCCCACTTGGGCAAGGTCGGTTTCTTTATGTCACAAGCTCCAAGCAGCACCATCAGGGCAACAAAGAGGAGAGCATAATACTTCATAAGCACTTCCTTTTGGTTAGATTACACATAATTTGCTTTGTTATTACTCCGCCATAACATCACGGGATTTGCTATATACATAAATTATAATCAGTTTAGAGGCAATCTGCAAGCCTTTGTTCAAGTATTGCTTTATATTTACCCCTGTGTGCCAATAACAGTGCCTGCTGTTTTTTGTCGAGAATTATTTCCCTTTTTTGTGTAGAGGCAAGAATTATCCGGCGAACTAATAGTTCTGCCATTACGAACTCTCCAAAAGCGGGATGGAAAGGACCACCCAATACCTCATGAGGAGGTAAATTAGAAGGAATTCCCTGCTTAATAATAGTAATTCCCACTTCATTGGCAAGCAAAGCATAATCGGCACATATACTTACAGCTTCATCAAGTTTTAGAGGAGTATATTCACCTGCCTTAAAAGTTTCTGCCAGGGGAGTACCGGAAATCACGATTAGCGGATACAGCCTTAGATAATCCGGCTTCAACTCTCGCAATAGCTGCATATTTGTTGTAATGCTGCTGGTGCTACTTCCTGGTAATCCTGGCATAAGCTGCACTCCCAGAGTGAAACCATGTTCCTTTACCAGATGGCAAGCTTTCACTGCTGCCTGGCAATCGTAGCCACGCTTACTTTCCTTAAGCACTTCACTATCAAAATCCTGTATGCCCAGCTCTAAACAGCTAACCCTATTAGCCCTGCATTCAGCTAAAATATCGGCATCGATATATAGTGGATGTGTGGAAATTCTGAAGGAACTGTTGGCATCCAGAAGATTTCCAAAAGAGGTAAAAATATGAAGCCTGAACTCGGGAGATAATGCTGTGAAACTACCACCATAAAAAGCTATTTGTTTGTCGTCATCAGGATGATTTGCAATAAACCTGGCAACTTTTGGCAATTCTGCCTCTACATCCAGACTAATAGTAGCACTGATCTTGCGCTGATCGCAGTATATACAGCGATGTGGGCAACCTTGCATGGGCAGAAATATTGGGTAGATTAGGTTTCTGTGAGACATCTGGAGTGCTGGGGTGTTGGGGTGTTGGGGTGTTGGGGTGCGGGAGTGCTGGGGTAGCGGAGCTTTCCGAAGCTCCGTTAAGTTTGCGGTGCTTGAATATTGTGTCATTCCGGACTTGATCCGGAATCTATCAGAATGGGTTCCTGCTTTCGCAGGAAAAACAATCCCTGTTTCACCTTTTCCCCTATCCACGATTAGATATTTCTGCTTGTCCCTACACACCCAGTTTTTGACATGCGAGTCTGGCAGCTTCCTGGTGAGCGTTCTTCTTGGTGCTTCCTTTGCCTGTTCCCAGTAGTTTTGCGCCTAATCGCACTTCAACTACGAAGGTTTTATTGTGTTCGGGACCTTCTTCGGCAATGGTTACGTAACGGGGAGGTTCTTGGTTTTTACTCTGCATGTGTTCTTGCAAGATGCTTTTGTAGTTTACCAATTCGTCTCTGGTAACAGTTTCTTCGTAGTCCTTCAAAATGTGATGCCGGATAAACCTGCTGGCAGCCGAGATTCCACTATCCAGATAAATTGCACAGATTAATGCTTCCATGGTATCCGATAGTATAGAGGGTTTATGAGCACCTCCGGAATGCTGTTCTTCGGGGCTAAGCAGCACATATTTACCCAGTTCAATGGAATTCGCCTTCAGGGTTAAATATGTTTCGGAAACTATCTTGGATTTTAGCTTGGAGAGCTTCCCTTCCTGCTCATCAGGATGATGAGTAAACAGCTCTTTGCTTACAATAAAGCCAAGAATAGAATCCCCTAAGAATTCCATTCTTTCGAAAGGTGAAGGTGCTTTATGATCATCATATTTCCGGCGTAGATAGGATTTATGGGTAAGCGCAGCGTGTAACAAGGTGGCATCATGAAAGCTATAATCCAGTCTTTTTTGAAGCTGGACAAGGCTTTTCTCCCACTTCGGATATTGCTCCGTTATCTTCTTACTGTTAAAGTACTCCACGATTCTGGAGATGATCGATTTCATCTTTTGTTCCATAAAATAGGCTTTTACTGATCGATGATTTTAGCTATATCGCTTTATGATAATGGAGGAATTGTGACCTCCAAAACCAAGCGAATTAGACAGAGCTGCATTTACCACGTGCTTTACTGCTTTTAGGGGAGTATAATCCAGATCACAATTGGGATCGGGATTCGTTAAATTTATCGTGGGGTGAATTATGCCTGTTTCTATGCTCTTAAGGCAGACAATAGCTTCAATACCGGCAGCAGCACCCAGCATGTGACCAACCATAGACTTCGTGGAATTCACTTTCACCTTGTAGGCATAAGCTCCAAAAGCAGTTTTTATGGACATCGTTTCACCCTTATCGTTCAGGGGAGTGGATGTACCATGAGCATTGATGTAATCTATCTCTTCCGGTTTCATTCCAGCATCTTTCAGGGCAAGGATCATCGAGCGGGCACTTCCCTCACCATCTTCGGTTGGGGCAGTGATATGATAGGCATCGCCAGTAGCTCCATAACCTGCAATTTCACCATAGATTTTTGCCCCGCGGGCTTTAGCGTGTTCCAGTTCTTCCAGAACCAATATAGCAGAACCTTCGCTCATGATGAATCCATCGCGTTCCTTATCGAAGGGACGGGATGCTTTTTCGGGTTCATCATTGCGGGTGGAGAGGGCTCGCATAGAGGAAAAACCTCCCACTGCCAAAGGTGATACAGCAGCTTCGGTTCCTCCGCATACTATTACATCGGCATCCCCATATTGGATTGTCCGCATAGCTGTTCCCAAAGCGTGGTTGGCACTGGCACAGGCACTCATTACGTTAAAATTTACGCCCTTGAAATTGTGCTCTATGCTAATATGTGCGGCTGCAATATTGCCAATCATTTTGGGGATGAAAAAGGGGCTGATTCTGCGTGGTCCCTGCGTGTAACACTTTATACATTCTTCTTCGAAGGTAAGAATTCCACCAATGCCTGCTCCGGTTATCACACCAGTGCGCAGGGGATCGAAAGCACCTTCGGTTAAGCCTGCATCCGCCACAGCTTCACGAGCTGCAATCATAGCGAATTGGGTATATAAATCCAGCTTCTTCACTTCTTTATGATCAAAATGGTCTTCCGGATTATAGTTTTTCACTTCTGCGGCTATCTTGGTAGGCAGTGTGGATGCATCAAAATGGGTGATTAAGCCAACTCCTGATACTCCATTAATCAAGCTCTGCCAGGTTTGAGACACGTTGTGCCCTACCGGCGTAATTGCTCCGATTCCAGTGATAACTACTCTTCTTTTCGACATAAGTACCTCGGTTAAAAAAATTTGTTTATATTTAGATTATGTTCAGATGAAACACCGCTTCTTTACAGAAGCACCTTTGGTGCTCAGAGTTTCAGATAAGCACAAGCAAAGGTGGATTCAATCCTGATACCACATAAGCTATCAGGATTGATCCACATGAGGTTAATGGGATTATTATCCCAGCTTTTCCTTCAGATAATCGATGGCTTGTCCAACG
>JAQVMI010000051.1 GCA_028703735.1 Candidatus Cloacimonadota bacterium
TCTTCCGATCTGCAATGCCATCATCACCGCTCATATCGGCAAAGGAATTGTAGCCACCGGTGCTGATATCTATCCAACTGAAGGTGGGATGGCTGGGAGCAGGATCCGCTAATGTGTTGGCAAAGTAATACCCTCCTTGCTCAGCATATCCCCCCCCATAATTGAAGTTCTGAATGGTGTATTCACCACTGGGATCCAGTTCTGCTGCGGGATGGGTGATGCCTGCCACGTTTATGGAATTGGCAATGATTTTGGCATCCACAATGTTGCCGGCACCTGCATCAGGGCTGATATCGTAATATACATACACGGAATTCGTGCCTATTTGCAGCTCGTGGTTCAGGTTTGAGAGCAGAGCCGTCCCTGTAGCCATGGAGGCTGTCCCCAGGAACGAAGAAGGATTGGTTTGGTTGGCTAATTTTACTGTCTGAACATCGGCATTGTTGGTGTTTTTACCGGTTATGGAAATGCTGTTCAAGGGTAATGAGGCAAAGCTCTGAGCATCAGAACCGGTTGTTACATACAGATCAATCTTCAGGATACCAATATTTTGCGCTCCGGAAGAGGTGGTGCCCTGACCCAATTGAGACACCCATACGTCGGACAGCTTTTTACCCGCTACACCACGCGAGCCCGCCGGATTAGTAACCGAAGGAATACGGGAGATGTTGTTAACCGATACGGCTGTGCACTGAGCATCAAACTGGTCTCCCACACTGGGGTTGGCACCGATATCGTAAACTAACCAGAAATAATGGTTACCGCTGGAAACATTAATGTTACTGCTAACCGTGAACGCCCCCTTGGAACCAAGATTGGTAACAGTGGAGCCATATTGGGTGGTAGTGCTGAATGTGGCTGATGCACCGGTGTAAAACACTCTGGCAGCGGTGATATCGCCAACATCCGTGGTTCCTGTAGTATTAAAGGTAAGCGAGTTGATTGTTTGTTGGCTAAGGCTTCCACCCGTCTGCACATTTACCCGTATTATCTGTTGGTTGGTGGCATTAGCGCTTACTGTTGCCGTAGAACTTTGTTCCGTTACCGTGTCTTCATAATAGCCTTGCGAGGTTACCCAGAAACGGATGTGGGGTCTGAATTGCCATTTTTGCACATTGAAAGGTGATGGCATACTGGATGACCCGGAAGCACCCGAATAGTGATAATCTTGGGAATTAAGGTAGTTGCCGACAAAAGTAGGAGTAGTGGGATGGTAATAGTTTGCCTGGTTTGATTCAATAAAGACTAATAGACTTTGGGGATTTGACTGGTTGTTATAAATCGAATCTAGATTGATCTTTTTCCAACCTGTGGAGTTCATGGCGTTTGTGCTACCGTTGTAAACCAATGTTGCCCCGCTGATCAAGCTCTCCCATGTGGTAGAACTGCTCAGCCCGCTGAAAGTGCCAGGATATGCTTTCATGTATATCTTCACCGGGAGCGGGTAGTAGGTATTCAGGGTAGATGCTACATTCCAACTCAAGGCTTCAATAGAATAATAGCCATTCACTTCCGGATTGGTGTAGAGCGCCACTGATCTGCCGTAATAGAAATTGTAGATAAATGGTGTATTCCAACTTATCTCAGCCCCGGGAATTGGGCCAGAGGAGACTTCAATGTAAGGATTTATCTGAATAAAGCTGCTAACCACAGATAGCGACCCTGAGAGTGCCTGTAGTTTGATCCATTCATAACTATGATAGCTGATGGTCCAGGAGCAAGTTCCGGTATTGAAGTTTGTTTGCAGGGTTCCTCCCAGAACGCCAGTCCCGGTGTGCAGCGAAAGAGTTGCTCCGATGCCTGTATAATCCCGGTCAATGGTTCCATTCGCATCAGTAGCTTCTGCGGTAACCGACCACAGCCGATCTTTAAGTTCTCTGGCGGGATGGATCAGGCGCAATTGGGTAGCGGTCACGTTAATTGTAAAATCGTTGGAGATGATATCATCAGCAAGGGTAACCGGTAGCCTGGAGCCCCAGAAAGCATTGGTGAAACCGTGGACATCTTTGGTGATCATAAACTTCAGGGTCTTACCATCCACAATACCCGAAGTTTTAAAATAGATAAACAGTCCGCACTCTACCGTTGCCCCATCAGCTATGTCAAGATCTCCTTCCGGAATGGTAAAGGTGATGTCTTCATTCGTGATCACGGCTGTTGCAGTGCTGATGGCAGCTCCATTCACTTTTAAAAGGGCTCCTTGCAAGACCGTTGTTAGCTCCGCATAGTTCCAGATATAGCTTCTTTTTATCTTTACTGTAGTTATCTTTGTGGCGTAGCCATCCCCTCCGGAATCGCTCATTCTAAATCTAAACACTTCCAAGGCATCCTGAGCAGTATTGGCTACGGGTATCAGGTCTCCCGCGGGAACCTGGGTTAGCGGAGCTAAGACAGCGGAATCCTCATCAATTGGATTGTAAGTATCAGCACCAATTGCTGTTGGCACACCACGAGCTTCATAGTCCATATCTACAGTTATATATGCAGGAAGGGTGTAACCCGGCTGACCTATGGCTTTGCTGCCTGTGCCATGCAGGTTTGTATTTGGCTCTCTCAAATAGGGATCACCATAAACGGAATTAGCTTCCTTATCTAATTGAACAAGTGATTGCCAGGCTTCCAAATCGATGGCATCCCAGCCTTCGGCAGAACCAAGATAGCCGTTTTTACAGTAATACAGGTTATAGTCCGTTTCACCATCGCCAAGATACTTTCTGGCTGCGGTTATGCAGTAGGAACGAGCTGAAGCTCCGGTATTTGTAGCATAGTTTGCCACAATGTTTCCCTTCATATTGATATCAGAACTTATGGCAAAGTTTATCACGCCGGCACTCCTGAAATCCCATGACCTTCCATAACCTATACTGATGGTGTTGTGGAACAGATTGATAGCTTCGTTGGATTCACCAAAAGCCAGCTTCACGCCGATAACCTTGGTGGTGGTGGTCGGCCCGCTGCTGGCACATCTAAGATCGCTGATTGTATTATTGTAAATATTCAGAACGCCATCTCCGGCATAAACATGGTGGGTGTTCAATCCAATTGTATTCAAACTGGTGGAGGTGCCGGTATTATTCAAATCGCGTATGGAGTTGTTATTAACTGTGCTGGTTAGGCCATATTCTACCAAGTTTATGCCAATAATGCTGTTTCCCATGCCGTTAATGGCAGAGACATCGCAATTGCTTATCGTAAAGGCTGCACCCTTGTATACGTAGATTCCATAGCTATAGATACCATTGGTGTTGCCTAAGTTACTTAGCGTATTGCGGATGGTGCCGGCTGTGGTGCCAATCTCACAGTATTGGTCTTTGTAGCTACCGCCATACATTACGATTCCGCTGGCGCTGCTCTGAATACTAAAGTTCAGATAGCGGTTATAATCGTTTGCACCGCTTTGAGCAGTAGGGTTGGTTCCTCCTCCAAAAGTTGAATCCGTGCTTTGCAATACTCCGGATCCATAGGCAGAAGTGGTATTGTTTCGGTTAAGCGTTACCGTGAAGTTCTTAATTGTGTTATACTTCGCCCCGTTGGTAGCACTGGCATTGCGGATAAGATAGCCGTGTTCAACAGTTGTAACCGCGGATGAATTGATGTCGATGCCATCAAAAGTAATATAATCCCCACCGGAAATAATTATTCCGGCTTCGTTGCTGGCAGAGGTGCCGGTTGGGATAATAACAGGATTGGCTCCCGTCCCCGATTTCTGAAAGACTATCTGATCTGCTTCGGTTCCGGTTGCTGTAATCGCAGGAGGTCTTTCGGCAAAGGGTGCACCAGCGATAACATTGAAAATAACTCCGCCAGCCCCTACACCATTGGCATTGAGGGCATTGATGGCGGCTGTGAAGCTAGTGTAGTGTCCTCCCGAGCCTATTGTCTTTTCTCCTGTAAGAGCCTGTGCAGTAGCACTAACTGAGATTACAGCGAAGATCATTGTTAGTAGCAGAACGACCAGTGATTTCCTTTTCTTCATGATTACTCCATTTTTTTTTGATCCTGGATTATTTGTTAACTTAGTGATCCAAACTTGTAACCCTTTGTGAACTTTTGAGTTTCATAATAGGTACAAGTGAATAGCATTATACACATTCCTCTCACCTTAGGGTAAGGTTTTTTTTGCTTTTTTTGCTGCTAAGATTAGTTCACCATGAAACTGTAACAGCTCTTGCAGAACACAGCTTCTGGTTTCTTCATCAAAGAAACGGATGTGATTGGCAAAAGGTTTTCCATGCAAATGTATGGTAAAACCTGCCATACCTTTGCCCAAATTGCCGACAACGCGCTCAAATATGGGGCTGATGTAGTCGTAGGGTTCTTCTTTCATAATTCTCATGGCAGTAAAGAATGCAATAGCTGTGCCAAAAAATGCCAACATTATTGTTTTTGTAATTACCTGTAAATTATGGTTGTTACGCAAAGTGCTTTTGAAAACTGAAAAGAATTTCATTTCATACACAGAGTTTCTTCTTCTCTGAAATTTCAGTATTGAAATATTAGCATGTTTTACAAGAGAACACGAGTGCCGATCTCCGAATCGGCATGTGGGGGGATTAATTTTTTACGAGGATTTCAGGATTGAGGGGATTAAAGGATTTCAATTGTGCAGAATTCACAATTGATCATGTAGAGTGATGTCTTTCTTTTGATAAATCCTTGTTTCTATAATAGTAACACATCAAACAATATAATTTCACACTACCAAGATATTCACAAAGGCTAAGAGACAAGAATCCAGCTTAATGTCCTTTTGCGAAGAAGACTGTGCCAAAATGGATTACAGATCAAATCTGGAATGACAGGTGGGTTTTCACTTTTCGCACAGTCTCCCCGTTGGAAATAAAAGTAATTTCTTCCTACTTTTAATGAAAGAGAACCACTAAATAATTTGCTAATTACCCTTGCGGGTGTATACTTCCAGCTTGTATTTGTAGATTCTGCGGGTTAAAGTGCTTTCGGACATATTCAGCGACTTAGCAGCGTCCTTTTGCTTCCCGTCACAAACCTGCAATGCTTTAATAATCATTTCCTTCTCGGTTTGCTGGGTAACTTGTGAGATGGGTAGATTGGCTTTACCTTTCAGTTTATCATCCAATGGCAAATATTTAAGCACACTTTCATCCCATCTGTCGCTGGGGCAAAGGATAAACAGCCTTTCTATCATGTTTTTTAGCTCACGCACATTGCCAGGAAAAGGATACTGAACCATAGGGATAACAAAACTGCTGGTTATCAAAGGGGATTTCCTGTTATTCTGCTTTGCCAGGAGTTCGGCAAAATAATCTATCAGCACAGGTATATCCTCTGGATGGCTACGCAGGGCAGGAATATTAATCTCCAGGGTATTCAGGCGGTGAAACAAATCCAGCCTGAATTGGTTATTGGCAAGCATGGTATCCAGATCACAATTGGTGGAACTAATAATACGGCAATCGAAGGGAACTTCAATGGTTGTGCCAACTGGAGTAACCTTACGGGATTCCAGAACTCTCAACAGCTTGGATTGCAGACTGTTGGGCATGTCGCCTATTTCATCCAGAAACAAGGTACCATGGTTTGCCCGTAAAAAGAAACCTTTATGATCGCTTACCGCTCCTGTAAATGATCCCTTGCAGTGACCAAAGAATTCGCTTTCTATCAAGGAAGCTGTAATAGCCGATACATTTACCGCCACAAAAGGTCCGTCACTGCGGCTGCTGTTCATGTGAATTAGATTGGCGATCACGTCTTTCCCTGTTCCGGATTCTCCGGTGATAAGAACATTGGCTGTTGGATGCTGAGCCGCCATCATAGCAGTGCTTAGAACATTTTGATGCTGAGGGCTTTTCCCGATAAAATCCCCCAGAATACGGTCTGAAAACCTGTATGCCAGCTTGTTGTAATTGTCTTTAACTTCATCAAATTTCTTCAACAGGTTTTGAAGCTGAGTTTCATATTCATTGGCTCTCAATGACATTACCTGTGCCATGTATTCTTTATAAATGGTGTCTACCTCCCTAAGCACTTTTATGCTCCGGTGATATTCCTGCTGTTGTTCATAACAATCTGCCAGGTCATGATTTGTGTGGATCAATAGTTCATACTTCTTGTGCTTGATAAAATACTTTTTAACATCCAGTAATAGCTTTTTAGCTTCTTTGAATGATCCCATGCTCAGCAACAAATTTGCCTTGTTAAGTTCAATTTCCTTAACCAGTGGGTTTAAGTGCATCTGCCTTGCCATGTCCTCTGCCTTTTGGATGTATTGTTTTGCCGTTTCGGGTTCTGAGAGGTAACGATAGCATCCCGCAATATTGTTGTATAGCTCTATCTGATACTTGGGGTTATCAAAACCTATAGTCTCAGCAAACTGCATACATTCTAAAAGCTTCTCAAGAGCCCGCTGATAGGTCTCGCGGCGCATAAGTAGTACTCCCAGATTGAACAAAAGAAGTACTTTACGCATAGGAATGTTGTGAGTGGAGGAAATCTGAATGCCTTTCTGCAATATCTCTTCCGCTTCCGTGAATCTCTTCAGCATAGAAAACAGAGTGGAAAGATTATTAATAATCAGAATTTGCCGGTTCACATCCCCGCATTCCAAAGAAAGCCGGAAAGCATCAGACAGTACCACCAAAGCTTTATGATGCTCTGCAAAGTGATAATATGTGTTACCCAAAGCAATCTTTACCTGAAGAATAATATCGCTATCCTGCAGGTCATCACAAAGTCTATCGGCTTTGGAATGACATTTCAAAGCATTTGTGCGATCATTATTTGTTTGGTATAATGCCCCAAGATGGATAAGACACTCCACAATCATCCTGTTGTTTTGGGATTGCTTCGCAGCCCCGTAAGCAATATCTAACAATTGCTTCTGCTTGTCAGGACTGTCCTTTGGATTGTTGCACTTGCTTAATACAAGGTTGCATTGGGCTGAAAGCAAATGATTTCCCTGCTGCACGGCAGTAGAAAGCAGGCTCAATGTCAGCTCTTCTGCCTCTGCTGTCTGGTTCATGGTTACAAGTGCACGAGCACGTAAGTATAGCAACTGCTGGCGGTCGTTTTCGTTAAGGGGCTGTTTGTCAAATTCGGCATACCTCTGCATAAACTGAAGAGGATCTGCTTCAGTTAATTGCTCCAGTTCCCTAAAGGTTCGCTCTTCAAGGTTGTAATTCATACGTAGCTCCCAAATCCTTATTGGCACATGTTATAATTCTCGTCAATCCAGTCAAGAAATAAAAAAACTACCCTCATTCCCGAAGGATAAGGGTAGTCAGTTAGTAAAAAGCTAATGTTATTATTTCGTCATGGTTACTTTTTTTGTTTCTCTGAAGGCACCAGCTTTGAAATCTATGATGTAAACCCCACTTGGTGCAGAATTTGCATTCCACACAACGGTATTGGTTCCCGGAGTTTGAGAAGGGAAGCTCCATTGTTTCATTTCCTGACCCCTCACGTTATAAATCTTGATACTCACGCTGGCAGTTTCCTTTATCCCGTAAGAGATGCTTAGAGAGGGATTAAAGGGATTGGGATAGGTTCTGCTAATTCCTGTAGTTAAGGTAGATTGCGGAGTAGGGTTATCATCTATAAAATAGCTTGTGGAAACTGGTCCGTGGAATTCGTGGCTGCCATCAAAATCTATACTCTGTAGCCAGTAATAGTAAACCCCAGCTTCAAAAATCTCTGTATCCGTCCAGCTATAGAAACTGCTGGAAGAAGAGTTTTGCGCATGAATCAGTGGGCTTACAATCATTGCCGTAGCCAAATCCGAACTTGTGTTTCGCAGTAAATAATACCCGGAAACGCCTGTTTCAGATTGTGTTGTCCAGTTTAAGCGGATAGAGCTTTGGGACATTACAATTGCTGTGAAAGAGGATAGTTCTACAGGCAAAGTGCTTTCACTTGGTTCGATGGTTCCCAAAGTGTATAAACCACTACTTGTAATGGTAACCGAGGGATTTACGGTGAAAGAAATCACCTTTCCATTGATGGACGGACTGCCGGCAAGAATAGTGTAATTACTATTGCTATTATCACGGTATAGCAGCCTGTATTTATCTCCGGAGGGGTTTCCCATAGTGGGTTGCAGAACATTCATATCAAAGCTGAAGGTTGTGTTCAGGTTGCTACTGGTAACCTCTATAAACCACTCTCTTTTAATCCTTTGGAAATCTGGATATGCACCAGAATCGGGGTTAAAGGTAGATGACAATCCTGTTTCTGCATCATGCCCGGCACGAACCCTGGCAAATGCCGTAAGATAGTCTCCCTTAATGGATAAGCCACCGCTGGTTTTGGTTTCGGTAAGTTTGGTGTTTAAAACAGTAAGCTCAAACATATCGGTATAATGCGCCGGAGTGGCTGTGCTATATACAGTTAAGGCATATTTATTGGCAAGATAAGATTCCACTGCCTTACGTTCGGTTTCAGACAAATAGCGATTGTAAACGATCAGTTCTGCCATCCAGCCATTTAGCCTGTTGTTTATGCTGCCATCAATATACCTGCCAATTGAGGCACCCTGCCAATCTGTTAAATGTGCCAATCTTCCGGAAGTGGCTACATTCATGTTCAAACCACGTAAGGCACCATTTATATAAGTATCGTTCCCAAGTGTATTGGAATGCCGGATCGTGATTACATTTGGAGGAGCTGCTGCTGCGTAATTTGCAACTCTAATATCATAATCATTGGTGTATTGAGCATGGGTAAATGTGCTATTTGATCGCCAACCCACATGAAGATTCTTGTTTTGTGTTTTCTCTATTCCCCCCAAAAACATGTGTAGAGAGGAAGGAGAACTGGATGTTCGTTTTACCACTGCAATAATGGTGTAATTTGTGTTCAGGATTATGCTCCCATCAATACTGAGATAATCACCAGTTCCATTAGTTAATCCATCAAATACAATAGCAGGTTTGCCATTGATAATATTGGTTTTGTAAAGTGGACGCAGGTTTACAGTATCCTGCACAGCATGCTTGGCATTACCACTTTGGTCTGTCCAGCTACTTACCGGATCGTTATTATTTAGCCCTGTCAAGGCATTGGCATCCAGCCACATCTGCAATCCACTGCTTACGTCGCCTGGTCCTGCTGCTACAAGAACAGACAGTCCAGAGACAAGCAGTAGAACAAAAATTATATACTTTCTCATGTTTCCTCGTCATTAATTTCAGTTATTTGTAGTTTGAGATATATGTGTTCGGTGACACGTTCCCGTAGGAACTATTAACAAATGGATAGGTTAACCTGATAATGTTAGATAGCAAGTTCAAACTTCTGCTTATTCAATATAATTACCCAAGCTGAGATCGTGATAAGAAGCAAAATTGTACCCCGAACAAAAATATGGAGAAGATTTTTCTTGACTCGAATCTGCCAAACTGAATAACTTGGATTTATAAGAATTCAACCCCTTAAGTGTGTGGAGGTATCATGTTGAACTTAGTATCAGTAAAGCTAAAATGTATCCAT
>JAQVMI010000052.1 GCA_028703735.1 Candidatus Cloacimonadota bacterium
GGTTTTGATTGGCAGGATATAAAGCCTGTTCTGGAAAAGCTGGATGAAGAACGGGAAGAGCTTTATGAAGCTTTGGCAGAAGGTGATAGCACCATGATTTATGAAGAACTGGGGGATATGATCTTTACCCTGGTTAATCTTGCCCGAAAGTTACAGATAGATTCCGAAGCTGCGCTAAAGGATTGCACCCGCAAATTCACCCGCCGCTTTCATAGCATAGAACAACATTACAAAAACAGCGGAGCAGATATACATGCAGCAAGCCTCGAAGAACTCGATGCCCATTGGGAAAAAGCGAAAGAGCAAAAACCTGTTTAACCGTTTGCGGCTCTTTTTAATCGCGGGTAGCCTGGCTATATTCGTCTTTTTTGCCGTTTATATCCAGATATTGATAAAGCAGGCAAAGGTAGAGCAGGAGTATGTGCCACGTATTTTTGCCAAGTACATTGCCTATACGGATAGTTATCTGAGAGCAGCAGAGCTAAACGCTCAGCTTATCACAGAGGTAAGCTCTAAGTACTTACAGTTTACGGGGACAAGGTATTTCCAGCAAAACCTATGGGATTACATAAGCACGGAATTCATGCCCGAAAACCCTATTCCGGTTATCATTACTGATTCCAGTTTTCAGCCTTTGATGTGGAAAAATGTGGGAGTTCCACCCGATACTTTGTTTAGCGAGCTTAGCCCGGTTTCCCGCAAAAAACTGGAAGACATGATGACCATTATGATTCAAACACCTTTGGCGGGAGAAGGTGAGATCACCGGCTATGCCTATTATAGTAAACCAATATCATTCCAGCAGTTTATCAAGAATATAGATTATTCTGTAATCGTTACCGATCGCAATAAACAACCCCTATTCTGGCGGAATGTGGATATCCCTGAAACCACGAACTATTATCAGATTAGTCCCGACGATCAGCAAAAATTGATCAATAAAATTGCAGTGATGGATGAAATCCCTTTATCCAACGATGCAGATAGCCTTGGGTTCATCTATTTTTCCACCATCAAATCTCTTTCTTACATTCGCTATGTGGTTATTCTGGAATTAATTCTGGCTGTGATGGTGATTTTCTTTGGGGCTTATGGCTTATTTTTATTACGCAGAACCGAAAAGGATACACTCTGGATAGGGTTAGCCAAGGAAACTGCCCATCAATTTGGCACTCCCATTACTTCCCTGATGGGCTGGCTGGATTACATCAAAGAAAGCCCTCCGGAAGGTGGCACCCGTGACATGAACCAGATTGTGGAGCACATGCAGGCAGATCTTAATCACCTTCGAAACGTGGCTTCACGCTTTGGCAAGGTTGGCAGCACCACGAAACTGGAACCCCAAAATTTGCACCAGATTTTAACGCAGATGGTGGAATACTTCAGCTTACGTATGCCACATTTGGGAACTCGTATAGATATATATTTAATCAGCAAAGTGGAAGGCATAGAAGTGCTTCTGGATGCCGAGCTTTTTAAATGGACTATGGAAAATCTTATTAAAAACTGCGTGGATGCCATGAGCAAAAAAGGGGGCAACATCATTATTACCGCCACCCAAAAGCAGCCCTGGATTTACATACATATCCGGGATGAGGGTAAGGGCATTCCCCGCGGTAAATGGAAAACTATTTTTGAACCTGGGGTTACCACCAAAACCAGAGGTTGGGGTTTGGGTTTAAGCCTTGCCAAGCGCATTATTGAAGAGTATCACAATGGACATATAAAGGTATTGCAAAGTGCACCCAACGAAGGCAGCACCTTCGAAATAAAGCTGCCTTGCCAAATTCATCATAAGGAGAAACAATGATTTATGTGTTATCCTCTGCTCAAATGAAAGCTATTGATGCACGCGCTATAAATGAATTTGGTTTGCCGGCAAGGATACTGATGGAAAACGCCGGTAAGGGCTGTGCAGATTATCTGCTGAGTAATTATCCCAGTGCCGCAAAGGAAAGAGTGATTATCTTGCATGGTAGTGGCAATAATAGTGGCGATGGTTTTGTGATTGCACGCTGGCTGCATCTATCTGGCAGTAAGGTGGCATTATGCAAAGTGAAATCTGGCAAGCTTAGCCCCGAAAGCCAGGCAAATTTCGAACTATGCGAAAAACTGGGAATATTGTGCTATGATATAAGCCGCGATAAAGCTGTGGATGTATTTAACACGCATTTAAGCTCTGCCACGATGATTATTGATGCCGTGTTTGGCATTGGGTTCAAAGGAGAACTGGACGCTTCCCTGATGCTGCTATTTGCAGCAACAAATTCTTGCACTGCTCTGCGCATAGCCATAGATATTCCTTCGGGCACAAATGCAGATAGCGGAACCGGAGAAGATGCTTTTTTAGCGGATGAAACCCTTTGCATTCACAGCCCTAAGCTGGGTTCTTTATTGCATACAGGTAAAACCAAAAGCGGGAAACTGCACACAATTTCCCTTGGCATACCCAATAGCTATAACGAAGCAGAAAATCCTGCTATCCTGATAACTGACGAAAACCATGCTACTCCAAAACGCTATCTTGGTGCTCATAAGGGTATGTATGGCAGAGTGCTTGTTATGGGAGGTTCACCAGGGTTTTTAGGATCGGTAGCCATGACTTCACGTGCAGCATTAAGGGCTGGAGCAGGATTTGTAAATCTGCTTAGCCGCAAGGCTTTAGCAAGCTATTACTGCTGCAATCCTGCCGAGATTATGTTTATTGGTATTCCGGAATCTGATGCCACAAACCTACCAGATATGGAATCATGTTTAAACCTGTTAAAACAAGCAAACAGCCTTGTTATTGGACCAGGCTTGGGCTTGGATAAATATGCGCTGCTGCTATTGGAATTAGTGCTAAAAAACAGTGCTGTTCCAACTGTTGTAGATGCAGATGCCTTACGCCTGATAGCTTTGAATCCCAAATTGCAAAAGTATCTAAAGAAGCCTAATATCTTGCTTACTCCTCATTTGGGAGAGTTTCGTACTTTGGCAGATATTACCACGGCTCAGCTCGAAGAAAACAGGATACACTATTTGCAGGAATTTGTGCAAAAGCACAAAACCAGGGTATTGCTAAAATCCGATACCACAGTATATTGCGATGTAAAGAACCTGTATTTAAGCACCGCTGGTAACGATGGCTTGGCTACTGGTGGTAGCGGAGATGTATTAGCCGGAATTATTGCCTCCTTTGCTGCACAGGGAATGGAGCTGGGAAAAGCTGCCATAAATGCTGCTTTTTTAATGGGAAAAACTGCCGAAAGGCTTGCCTTAAAACGCCAAACACCCTCCATTATCCCCTCCGAGATTATCGAAAACCTGTTTATAAAAGAGGAAATTTGAAGTATTTAGGTATTATTCTGCTACTTTCAGCCTTGCTTTTCGGGGCTGATATTTTGGCATTAACCGAAACAACAATAACAGACGAAACACAAGAAGAAGGAGTTTCTGTGAATAAACTTGCTGCAATGGATACCCCTGTTTTTTGGGCAGAGGGACATCCGGGAGCCTTGAACAGGCAAAAATGGGAGCTCAGTGTGATGGGTTCCTGCCAAAAACCTCAAACCTTCACCTGGGATCAACTAAAGGAATTGCCGCAAACAGAAGTTCAGGGAAGGCTTACCAGCGTTACAAGATGGTCGGTAGGTGGATTGTGGAAAGGGGTTTCGCTTTCCACTATTTTAAAAGAAGTAGAGATTAAGCCAAGCTGCCGTTTTGTAAGGTTTTGGAGCGTGGGAGAGTATTACGATACCTCCATTCCCTTGGAGATCGCTTTAATGGAAAAATCCCTACTTGCACACAGCTATGAAGGGGAGTATTTAAGTGAGGATTACGGCGGACCTTTAAGAGCTTTCATCCCTTATCTATGGGGCTATAAATCTGCCAAAAGCGTGGTAAGAATAGAATTGATGGATTATTACGTTCCCGGTTTCTGGGAAAAACGTGGCTATACAGATAGCGCAGAAATTGAGGCAGGAGCTTGCAGAGATATAAATGACGAGGGGAAGGTGAAACAAATCCCCGCCGGAGAAGTGAAGGGATTTCTGAAGTGAAGCTGTGGCTAACCTATGTAAAAGCCATTCTTGCAATGCTTTGCTGGAGCGTAACCTTTGTTTGGTTCAAGGTTGCCTTTAGAACATACCGTCCATACGAGATCACTTTTCTGCGTTTGGTTTTGGCATCAGCACTGTTGTTCTTGGTGATGTGGCTGGGGAAACACGCTCAAAAGGTAACCCGGAAAGACTATTTACGCCTGATGTTAGTGGCTTTTTGCGAGCCATTTATGTATTTTATTGGCGAAGCTAATGGGATGCAATATGTTTCACCTACTTTGGGAAGTCTGATTATCTCTACCATACCGTTATTTTCTGCTGTGGCTGCGTGGTTTATTCTTAAGGAAAGGGTTTCGCTATACTTAATTCTGGGTTTGGTGATTTCCACCACAGGTGTGGCAATAATCAGCTTTAATAGCGGAGATCTTACTGCTACATCCAAAGGGGTAATGTTTCTAATGATAGCCGTGTTTGCGGGGGTATTTTATGCCATCACCGTGCGGAATTTAACACACCGTTACAGCGCAATAACCATTGTAGCCTGGCAGAGTCTGTTTGGGTTGTTATACTTCTTCCCCTTGTTTTTGTATTATGATGGCAGCCATTTTGTCCACTTACAGCATTCTGCAATGGGTTTGCTAACCATAGCAGGAATGTCTGTTTTTGCTTCTGTGGGTGCTTTCATGCTATACACTGGGGTTATTCGCGATCTGGGGGTAATAAAATCCAATGTGTTTACCAATCTTATCCCTGTTTTTACGGTAATTCTTGCCTTCTTTATTTTGGGCGATAGGCTTAATATTATCTCTACTATCGGGCTTGGTCTTGCCCTTGTAGGCTTGGTGTTATCCCAGTATAAAGACTTGCGCAGGTTATGCGAGGTAGCTTTTTTCAGTTAAAGCAGACGGCTTTAGTCTGCTAATCGTAATCGCACACGCCTTGTGTACAGATAGCCGAGGCGGCTGTAATTACGGTCTGGAAACAGTATTATACGGCTTAAGGCTGTATAGTAGCCTGTGTCTAATGAATTTGGTTGACGAAATCCTGATGGTGAATTCTGATGCCTAAAAATGGCATTATTAACACATCAATATATAAATAAAGGAGTTATACAATGGCTAAACAAACCAAAGCCACCATGGATGGAAACACCGCTGCAGCGCATGTAGCTTATGCTTTCGCTGAAGTGGCTGCCATCTACCCTATCACACCTTCATCAGGTATGGGCGAACTTTCCGATGCTTGGGCTGCGGATGGACGCAAGAATATTAATGGCACCACCGTGGACGTTATAGAAATGCAATCTGAAGCAGGTGCTGCCGGTGCGGTGCATGGCTCACTTTCTGCCGGTGCCCTTACAACCACCTTCACTGCCTCGCAGGGTTTAATGCTGATGCTTCCCAATATGCACAAAATTGCCGGAGAAATGCTGCCCACAGTGTTTTATGTTACTGCCCGCTCTTTAGCTGCGCAATCTCTCTCTATTTTTGGAGATCATAGCGATGTGATGAGTGCACGTAACACCGGTTTTGCTCTGCTTGCTTGCAACAGTGTTCAGGAAGTGATGGATTTAGCGTTGGTAGCTCAGCTTGCCACCATGAAAACCAGCATACCTTTCTTACTCTTCTTCGATGGATTCCGCACCAGCCACGAACTGCAAAAGATTGACGTGATAGATTACGAAACCATGGCTGAATTGGATGATGGCGAACTGATTGAAGCTTTCCGTAAAAGAGCTTTAACTCCAGATACGCCACGTATTAAGGTTGGTCAGCAGGCTCCTGATGTTTACTTCCAGGGTCGCGAAACCACCAATTTAATCTATGCCCAGGCTCCAGCCATAATTGCAGAAACAATGAAGCAGGTGGGAGCTAAGATTGGACGTAACTACAATTTGTTCGATTACGTAGGTCATCCCGAAGCGGAAGATATTGTAATAGCCATGGGTAGCGGATGTGAAACCATAGAAGAAGCCATCGGCTGGCTAAATAAAGAGCGTGGCATGAAACTTGGCTTAATAAAGGTTCGGGTTTACCGTCCCTTTGATACCAAGGCTTTCCTGGCTTCCATTCCTCAAAGCGTGAAGCGCATTGCTGTTTTGGATAGAACCAAAGAACCGGGCTCCATTGGCGAACCCCTTTATCTGGACGTAGTAACCGCTCTTAAAGACCGCAAAGACAGCTTCATTATTGGTGGACGCTATGGTCTTTCCAGCAAAGAATTTACCCCAAATATGATTTTGGCTGTTTACAAACACTTGGCTGCCAAAGGTTTCCATGGCTTTACTGTTGGTATAGAAGATGATGTTTCCAATCTTTCCTTGCCCTTAACAGAAAACATCAGTACCTTACCCGCAGGAACCATTTCCTGCAAGTTCTGGGGTTTAGGCTCCGATGGAACAGTAGGTGCCAACAAAAACAGCATCAAGATTATTGGAGATCACACCGATCTTTACGTTCAGGGATACTTCCAATACGACAGTAAAAAGAGTGGCGGTATTACACGCAGTCATCTGCGTTTTGGCAAAACTCCCATACATAGCCAGTATTTGGTAACCCGTGAAGATTTTGTTGCCTGCCACAATCAAGCGTTTATCGGACGTTTTGACATCTTGGGTGGCATTAAAGAAAACGGAGTGTTCCTGCTAAACTCAAATTGGGAAACCCAGGAAGCCTTCCAAAACCTTACCTGTGCCATGCAGGAAACCATCATAAACAAGAAAATCAAATTCTACAACATCGATGGCTTAAAAATTGCCGAGGAAGTGGGTTTGGGTGGACGTGTGAACACCGTTATGCAAACCGCTTTCTTCCTTATTTCCGGAGTTTTAGACCGCGAGGAAGCTATAAATCTGATCAAAGCCTCTATCAAAAAGACTTACGGACGCAAAGGTGAAGAGATTGTGCAGATGAATCTCACCGCTGTGGATAGAGTTAATGAATCTTTAGTGCAGATTGATATCCCGGGATCTGTTCCAGCTTGCCATACTCCGCTTAAAAAACTGGTTCCGGATGGATCCAACGAATTTACCAACACAGTGATAGAACCAATCATGCGTGAAATGGGTGACCAAATAAAGGTAAGCCAAATGCCCATAGATGGCTTTGTGGAAACCGGAACAGCCAAGCTGGAAAAACGGGCTGTTGCTCCTGCAGTGCCTCATTGGATTTCTGAAAATTGCATTCAGTGCAATCAATGTTCCTTTGTGTGCCCTCATGCTGCCATACGTGCCAAGCTTACCAAAAATGAAGATTTAGCCAATAAGCCTGCAAGCTATAACACCTTGAATGCAACGGGTGCCGAAGGTTATCAATACAAAATACAGGTTTATATAGACGATTGTCAAAGCTGCCGTGTGTGCGTGAACGAATGCCCCAAGGCTGCTTTGGTGATGAGTCCCATCGAAGACGAACGCGAGAAAGGCGAACAGGCAAATTACGAATACTTCGAAAGCCTGCCGGCAGATGTAATGGCAAATTTCAAAGAAAGCACTGTGAAGGGTAGCCAATTCAAGCAACCTCTGTTAGAGTTCTCCGGAGCTTGTGCAGGTTGCGGCGAAACCCCTTACATAAAGCTTTTAACCCAGCTTTTTGGCGACCGCATGATTATTGCCAATGCCACAGGCTGTTCCAGCATTTGGGGCGGAACCTTCCCCACCATTCCTTATTGCAAAAACAAAGATGGCAAGGGTCCTGCCTGGGCAAACAGCCTTTTCGAGGACAATGCCGAATACGGATATGGAATGCGTTTGGCAGTACGCTCGCACCGCAAATTATTAAAGCTTGCCCTGCAGCATTTGATGGAAAAGAATATAGATGCTACCGTGAAAGAAGCAATTGGCTATGCCATTGAACATTATGACGCAGTGGATACCCCAGCCAAAGAAAACGCTGCCAAATTGGTGGCATTATTACCCAAAGCTCTTGAAAGTGCTTGTGAAGGCTGTGCCAAATTGATGCGCCGGGTTATAGAACTGCAAGATTACCTTATTGAGAAATCAATTTGGGCAATTGGTGGAGATGGCTGGGCTTATGATATCGGTTATGGCGGGTTAGATCATGTGATGGCAAGCAACCACAACATCAATGTGTTTGTGTTGGATACAGAAGTGTATTCCAATACAGGCGGTCAGGCATCAAAATCTACTCCCATGGGCTCTATTGCACGTTTTGCCGAATCCGGCAAGAACACCAGCAAGAAAGATCTGGGCATGATGATGATGACCTATGGCTATGTGTATGTTGCCTCCATTGCTATGGGTGCCAATAAAAATCAGGCATTGCAAGCCATTCAGGAAGCAGAGGCTTATCCGGGTCCTGCAATTATCATTGCCTATGCTCCTTGTATCAATCATGGTATCGATATGAGCATGAGCCAAAAACACGAGAAATTGGCTGTGGATGCCGGTTATTGGCTGTTATACCGCTATAATCCGCTTAATAAACTGCAAGGGAAAAACCCCTTTACCCTGGATAGCAAAGAACCTACTTTGAATGTGCAGCAATTCCTGGATGCCGAAAAACGCTATTCCGGATTGAAAGCTATCTTCCCTGAAAGAGCTAAACTACTGAACGAAACTGCCGGAACCTTCTTCACAGAAAGATATCTGGCTTATAAAAAGCTAACTCAGGAATAAAATTCCTTTAGATACCAAAAACAGTGAAGCTGGGAATGAAACCCCAGCTTCACTTTTTTTTGGGTGAATTTTATGCTCCTTTGCGGTTATCTTTCATGTAGAGTAAGGTTTGTTTACAAGGATTTCGGGATTGAGAGGATGAAAGGATTTCTATTGTGGAGGATCAATAGTTGATCATGTAAAATGATGAATTTCAATTGATAAATCCCCCAAATCCTAAAATCCTTGAGTCCTCGCTGCAAGAAAGCAGGAGTCATTTGCTCATCACCCCAATTCCGGATTTTACTTCATATTACAGTGGCGCAAAGGACTAATGCGAACACCTTGGAACTTCACTGCATGAGTCCTCGCTGCAAGAAAGCAGGAGTCATTTGCGCATCACCTCAATTCCGGATTTTACTTCATATTACAGTGGCGCAAAGGACTAATGCGAACACCTGTAACTTCACTGCATGAGTCCTCGCTGCCAAAGTAGAAAGTAACAAGCGCAAAGATCTCAACGGCAGCGATGACTCCTGCTACAAGAAAGTAACAAGCGCAAAGATATCAACGGCAGCGATGACTCCTGCTACAAGAAAGTAACATGCTGCAATGCTATTAACCTGTAGCAATTACTCCTGCTTTAACTGCCTCTGTTATCTATCCCTTAATTTACATTGCAGTATCAATAGTAACTGCAAGGTGCCTGCAAGGTAACTGGAAACAGGCTGTTAAAAAAGGCTGTCTTTCGAGATTAATAAGCGGCTGTAATTACGGAAATCGTAACTGTACATACC
>JAQVMI010000053.1 GCA_028703735.1 Candidatus Cloacimonadota bacterium
CATTCACCACCACATATTTCTGTGGGGCATCCAGAGGAGCCGTAAAGCTCCATTTTACTCCAGCAGGAAATCCAGCTCCACCGCGTCCGCGTAAGCCAGATTTTTTTACCTCTGCCACAATTTCTGTTGGTTGCATCTGTGTTAGGGCTTTTTCCCAAGCTTCATAGCCACCGGCACCGATGTAATCATCGATGTTTTCGGGATCAATTATTCCGGAATTGCGCAAAACAATACGGTTTGCATAATTGAAGTTAGGGCTAAATCTTCCAGTGGAATCCAACATTAAACGCTTTACAAAGCGTCCTTTTAAGAAATGCTCGCTAACCAATTCGGGAATATCTTCCAGCTTTACTGCTTCATAATTTACGTTTTCGGGGTAAACGGTAAGGCAAATTCCGCGTCCAAAAAAGCCAAGAGGACCAGTCTCCAGAATATTTATCTCTCCGGAAAGGTCTGCTTTGGCAAGTTCACTGCGCAGATTAATGATAAAATCCTGCACACCGGCAGCAAGGGAGGTTTCATTAATTCCAATCAGGACATGATTGCGATAGTATTTCATTATCTTTCCCTCCTGATCTTTTCAATTATTTCTTCCACTTTCTCTTCGGTTAGATCGCCATAAACATCATCGTTTATCATCATCACCGGAGCATTACCACAAACACCCAGGCAGGCACACAGTTCCAAGGTGAATTGTCCATCTCTGCTGGTTTCGCCTGTTTGCACACCCAGGATTATCTTCAGTTTGCGCAGGATGTTTTCGGAACCTTTTATATAGCAGGGGGGTGATTCGCAAAGACGAATTATATTCTTTCCCCTTGGGGTTGTGCTATACATGGTGTAAAACGTTAGCACGCCATAGATATGATTAGCCGGAACATGTAAGTATTCGGCTACGGTATCCACGGCTTCGGGTGAAATGTAATGCTGAGGATGAGTATCCTGAATCTCATGGAGAATCTGGATTAAATTATCCTTGTTAGGAGCATACTTTTTGCATATTTCTAATGTCATACCTTCCCCTTTAATCATCGTGGTGGCTGGTTAAATTTGCTTCTGCGGTATGTTTGGCTAATACTTCGGGATGCATTCCAGGAATCCTGTTTACGGCTTTCACTGGGCATACATCCTGACAATTGCCACACTTCACGCAGTCAAGCTGATGAATGGTATATTTTTCCTCGCGACTACCGGTAATACAAGTAACCGGGCATTTGCGGGCACATAGAGAACAGCCTATGCAGCGGTCTTTATCGATATCAAAGTGCATCAGATCAAGGCAGACCTTGGTTCCACAGCTTTTATCTCTGATATGAGCTTCGTATTCTTCCCGGAAGTATCTAATTGTGGAAAGCACAGGATTTGGCGCAGATTGACCCAAACCACATAGGGAAAGCTTACTGATTGCTTCTCCCAAGCGTTGAAGTTCTTCTATATCGCCTTCCTTGCCATTACCATTTGTAATCTTCTCCAGGATATCCAGCATTTGCTTCAGCCCAATGCGGCAGGGTGAACATTTCCCGCAGGATTCGTCCACACAGAAATCCATAAAGAATTTGGCGATGTTTACCATGCAGTTTTTATCGTTCATAACGATAACACCGCCGGAACCCATCATAGCTCCGCGTTCTTTAAGGCTTTCATAATCCACATGGACGTCCAAGTGTTCCACGGTTAAGCAGCCACCGCTGGGTCCACCCAGTTGAACAGCTTTAAACTTGTGACCGCCGGTCATCCCACCGCCCACATCAAAGATCAGTTCACGCAAGGTAATACCCATGGGCACTTCCACCAAGCCGGTATTGCGGATGTCACCGGTTAAAGCGAACACCTTGGTTCCTTTGCTGGTTTCGGTTCCCATCGAGGCAAACCAATCTGCCCCTTTCAGGAATATGGTTGGGATATTGCCAAAGGTTTCCACATTGTTTACAATAGTAGGTTTACCCCACAGCCCTTGCAGAGCTGGATAGGGTGGTTTGGGAGAGGGATTTCCGCGTCCGCCTTCAATTGAATGGATAAGGGCTGTTTCTTCACCACAAACAAAGGCTCCGGCTCCGGTACGAACTTCTGCATCAAAGCAGAATTTACTACCAAAGACGTTATCTCCCATCAATCCCATTTCTTTAGCCTGGGCTATGGCATGCCTGATGCGTTTGATAGCCAGGGGGTATTCTGCACGGATATAGAAAAATCCCGCAGTAGCACCAATGGCATAAGCGGCTATCATCATCCCTTCCAGAATTCTGTGCGGATCACCTTCCAAAAGAGACCGATCCATGAATGCACCGGGATCTCCTTCGTCTCCATTGCAGATTACATATTTCTCATCCGCAACGTTATCGTGAACCATTTGCCATTTGATGTGAGTTGGGAAACCGCCTCCGCCTCTTCCACGTAATCCGGATTTGCGTATTACGTGAATTACATCCTGAGGAGTCATGGTAGTAAGCACAGTACCCAAGGCTTCGTAACCGCTTGTAGCGATATACTCATCAATGCTATCAGGATCGATGAATCCACAATTTGCCAAAGCCACTTTCACCTGTTTTTGATAGAAGGGGACTTCTTTTTTGGTGGAAAAGGTTTGCTCCTCATCATTATGAAGCATCAGTCTGGTTACAGGGCGTCCTTTGATGAAATGTTCATTAACGATTTCCTCAACATCATCCTCGGTAACTTTTTTGTAGAATATTCCTTCAGGATAGATCACCATCACAGGACCGTAATCGCAGGGTCCCATACAGCCGGTTTCGATGATATTGATCTCGTTGGCGAGATTCTTTTCTTGCAGAACCTCGTGAAAGCGTTCCTTAATCTTCATGGCACCGGCACTTACGCAGCCGGAACCACAGCAGATTAGCAGGTCAATACGTTTCAAGGACATGTTTTGGCTCCTCCAGTTTAATTGCCGGTAGCGACAACATAATCGGAGACGATTCTGCCATTAACGATGTGCTCTACCACCACTTTTTTAACCTTGTCCGGATTCATGTTACCATAAGTCACTTTCGGCTTGCCATCTTCGATTACGTCCACAACGGGCTCCATCGATGATAATCCTTTTTCACCGGTTTGAGTAACCAGAACATCGGTAAGGTTACGGTTAGAAATCTCTTCCAGGAAAGTCTTCATCACTTCACGAGCGCCCATAGCGATTCCGGATGTTCCCATCCCCACCACTATTTTTACACGCACGCTACTGCCACGAAGTTTCATCTCTTCCTGAGCTTTTTCACGGATTTTCTTAAGGTCTGCGAGTGTTTTCATCAGACATCCTCCATGTTTGTATTTTGTATTCCTTCTAATAATGATTGATCGATGTATTCTATTACATCAGGATAGGTTAAGGGGATATCCCCAAGTTCTTCTTTTATTGCTGCTGTATCGAAGTGAAAGCTCTGTTCAATGCCTTTTTCTTTGGTAATCAGGTTTATATCAAAATCCACTTCCGGGTGACCGATTACAGCACCCAACAAAGTATCCTTCAAATTTCCCAAAGGCATTCTGTCTATATTGTCCAATTCAAAATCTACGGTAAGCACAGTGCCAAAACCGGGTTCACTTGCCATCTTGAAGCATCCGCCGGAAAGTTCCGCATTTTGCTTTAACAATGGTATGCCAAGCCCAACCTTTTTTTCACGTTCTTCCTTGGAAGTGTAAAAGGGGTCCTGAGCCATCTCTATAGTGTGCGAATCCATGCCTACGCCATCATCTTCCACAATGATACGCAGCCTGTTTTTCATTACATTGCGGATAACGCGCACTTTTATGTTTCTGGCTTTTGCCCGGGCTGAATTTTCTATTATATCCAACAGGTGCAGTGATATATCTTGCATAGGTTTACCGGCTATTTATAGCGGGCTAAAATCTCGGTTATCATATCCTTGTTATCAATGCGACCAAATGTGTCTTCGCCTATTACAAATACGGGTGCCAAAGAACAAGCACCTACACAGCGAACTGCACTAAGGGTAAATAAACCATCTTTCGTGGTCTCCCCCATTTTTACATCAAGATGATCAGAAATCATTTGAATTAAGCGGGGAGCTCCTTTTACGTAGCAGGCAGTTCCAGTGCAAACATTCAAGGTATATTTCCCGCGGGGGATCATGGTGAAGAAATTGTAAAAGGTTACCACACCATAAATCTTACTGGCAGGAAGGTTCATTTCACCGGCTATAAATTCCTGAACTTCAATGGGAAGATAGCCAAAGATTTCCTGGGCAGTACGAAGGATTTCGATAAGGGGATTGCGCAGATTCTTTTTTTCCGCTATAACAGCTTTCAGGCTGTCATAAAGCTGGTTCTGCATTTGGGTTACGGGAGCCATAACTCCTCCTTGCATAACTATATTTTTATTTTAATATTCTAAAAAAGTTAGCCAAGTGTCTTATCTGATACAGCGTCCATCTATATGCAGCGCAGCTTTTTGCAGTTCTGCAACGCATGCGTTATCTATAAACAGTTCACTGTAACCTGTTCCAATATCAGCCAGATAATGTGCATCCGAAGCCCTAATCAGGCTTTTTCCGACAAAAACAGGCTGCTGTTTCAGCCAATTTTCCACATTCATTCCGGCAGTTATACCAAAAAGCTGAAATTCAGGCTCCTTTGGCAGGAAGCCTAATTGGCTGATAATGCTATTCACACTTGCATCCACATGTGCGGGAAACACCATTCCACCAAACTCATGAACCCTATTCACTACTGTATTCAAATCCCAAATCGAGGAATTTATCAGGGCTCGTTGCTCCACTCTCAAAATGTTCTCATTTTCGTCAATGATAACTTGATCCCCAAAAAAATCTGCATCATTATCCAGGGGAAGCAGGCTTTTATATAGTTCTGCATCAAATTCTTCCGCTTGTGTGCTATCATCAAAATAAGCCAATAAATGTATTTCTTCGGCACTTTGAATTTCCACACCCCAAGAAAAAGCAATTCCTGCTGAATTCGCTATTTTTTGGTATGCCGGGCAATTTGCCATACTATTATGATCTGTTATGGCAATCCACTCTATGTTAAAATCTTTGGCACGCTGCATTAATGCCCCGGGAGACATTTCCAAGCCTCCACAGGGGGATAATACGGAATGGATATGCAAATCTGCTCTTATCCAACGCATCGGAAGATATTATGAGTGCATCAGTTGATAAAGCTTTCCGGCCAGATCATAGGTGGGCAGATAGCTCGTAACCAAGATGATCTCTTCTTCCAGGGCTTTGCTGATTACTGCCTCGTCAGGGGTGTTCCCTTTGGCAAAAATGATTACCGGAATCCCCGTCATGGATGCCACGGCAATCACATTCAAATGTTTCATGATCGTGATCCAAGCCTCATTTGGTTTGGCAGAGCCCATCACATCGCTCAGCATATCGCAAACGTAGGCACCATCAAGTTCGATGGCATCAAGATCGAGTGCCGGAGTTTGGTTCACACCCTCTATCGCCAGTAAGTATTCTGTCAGTTTAATCATTCATCTATCCCTTGTTTATGTTAATTTCTCACGGATTCCACAGTTTTTTGTTTATTTCTCACGGATTCCACAGTTTTTTTGTTTATTTCTCACGGATTACACAGATTACACAGATTTTCCAATCTAACTCTAAAACTATGATCTCTAATAGTTACCAATCTTCACCATAATCACTCAATCAATTCGTCAGAGTTCTCTCTGTTCCTCTTTTACTCTTTTACTCTTTGTAAAATAATCCTCTGCTATAAGAAGAAAGAAGCACCTTAGTGTTATCTCTTTTCTCTTTTACTCTTTGTAAAAAAACCTCTGCTTATAAGAAGAAAGAAGCACCTTTGTGTTATCTCTTTTTTTCGGAGGATCAGAATCCTCCGCTACGTCAGTTTCATCTAAGCATTCTCTCTTTTCTCTTTTACTCTTTGTGAAAATATCCTCTGCTTTTCTCTGTGTTTAAAAAATATCCTCTGGGTTACTCGTTTTCATCCTTGCTGTGTCTCTTCAGCAGAACAACACAATCGTCTATGGAAGCTTTACCCATAACAATATCTTCTGCCAAAGCATAGCAAGTGGGGCTGCCACAAGCACTGCAATTCAGCCCAGGCAACAGGGTTAAAAACTCGTTTATCTTCTTCATTTTCTGAATTGCTTTTTTTATATCCTTGTCCAGTTCCATAATTGGACGGGGGGTTAAGGGTACCACTGCAAATTCACCTTCGTTGTATAATTCTTCCAGGTCTTTCACATCGATATCCTTAGTTTCGCCATCTTTGATCATTTTCTTTATCCGGCTCATAGCCACAAAGGGATTTTCCACATTCAAACACCCCCCAACGCAGCCATTGGTACAGCTTCGCAAAACTATGTAATCATACTGATCCAGGTAGTGATCTTCCACTTTGGACAATATATCCATCACGTTTTCCACGCCATTTACAGATAGAGCTCTAATATCATCGCTATCCACCAATTCTGCCTGAACTCCCGATAAAGCCCAGGTAAGCCCTTTGGGATAGGTCTCCACGGTTAAGGGTTCGTTTTGCACTTGCTTTATGATATCGCGCACCTTTCCATAAATCATTCCGGTGGAAAAAGCACCATCCTGCAGGTGTTTGTAGGCACCTTCGGGCTGATGAACTGCTGTTACATGCGCCACACAGGGAACTATCAGAAAAATACCTATCTCTGTATCCGCCAGATTTTCCCGTGCCGAGATTTTTTCGCGCAGATAGCGGGTTAAAATACTCATCGGTGCTTCCTGATGAAACAGATTGGGAAGCAAGGCAGGATATTTAACCTGAATTAAACGTACTACGGCAGGACAATTACTGCTCAGGATAGGACGTTTTCCCCTATTTGCCCGTATGTAATCCCTAATCATAGAGATCATAAATTCTGTAACCATTGCCTCTTCTGCCACTTCATCGAAACCAAGATGCAGAACAGCTTGTTTGGCAACTGCATAGCTGATATCTTCGGTGAATTGACCAAAGAACGATGTGGAGATAATCGCCACTTTATATTTGAAGTTTTTTATTAGATCCAGGGGATCGCTGCTGGGGATAATTGCATGAAACTGGCAAACATCCACGCAATTTCCACAGTCTATACAGCGGTTTGTGTCGATACTTGCCTTGCGATCCCGCACCCTTATGGCTTCAGTGGGGCATACCCGAACACAAGCTGTACAACCTGTACAATTATCCTCTAATATCTGAATTGCGTGAAAATACTTTCTTTCGCCCATATCTATCCAAAGAAAATCAAAAATTCTACCAGAGTTGGTTCACCTTTTGCCGATGATATATGCAAAGCATCGCTGTTCTTTTGAATATTTGGTAAACCGAGACCCGCTCCAAAACCAAATTCGCGCACCAGATCATCTGCCGTGGAAAAACCCGGAACCATGGCTTGATTGATATCTGCAATGCCGGGTCCGGAATCCTCAAACTTTATGTGAATCATATCATCATATATAAGGCTGGTCATTTTTCCACCGATAGAGTGCGCTGCCACATTAATCTCTGCTTCGTATGCGGCAACGGCTATGCGGCGCAATATTTCGGAATCCACACCCAAACGCTTCAGCACATTTTTTGTTTCGGAAGAACCCTTTCCGGCATTGTTAAAATCCTTTTCAGGGATGTTAAACTCCAGGGTTACTTCTGCTTCTATATCTCTGGAAAACAGCTCTTTAAGCACGGTTTCCATTCCGGGGGCAATATTCCAGTAATCAGCCATTTTCTAAATTTTACAGCTTCGTAAACCTGCGTTATACAGAATTCCGCTGGAGCGGAACAGGGTCATTTTAGTAGCAATAATTGGAAGCCCACGTTCTTCTGCCATCTCGATTACATCTTGTAACGGGCGTTTTCCCCGCACAAAAATAATCCCGATCACATCAATCATATCGGACAAACGGATCACCTGATTGTTGGTGAGCCCGGTTAAAAGCAAGGTTGGTTCCTTGGTGCACATCAGGATGTCCGAAATTAGATCGGAAGCAAAAGCACACGGCACATCACGGGTCATATCACCCTGTGTACCAAGCACTTCACCCTCCAGTAGATCGATAATATGTTGTAAAGTCATTCACCATAATCCTATGAATATTTAGATGCGGTCACTCTGGAATAAAACCTTGTTTTAAGTCAAGAGGAAATGTGGATTCTGCCATTATTTGGGTTATGCTCCGGGCAGATTTTTGTGGAGACTATATCATTTTTGGGGCTTCCATGCTAAATTCCCACCTAACCCCCTCGTGATTCCCTCGTGATTCCCAGGTGGGACGAGGGATTCACGAGGGAATCTCCAGAGAATCACCTTGGATTTTTGCTGGAGGGGATATTGCTGGAGGTAGGTAACTTTTGTCATTCCGGACTTGATCCGGAATCTTGTTTTTTACAAACAATATAATGGCATTGCAGTAATATATTAGTTAACAACATGTTATCACTGGAACAATTCTAAATTGGATTCCTGCCTTCGCAGGAATGACAAGCAGAAAATATACTCTACCCACTCGTTATGAAAGAGAGCTTGAAAAGTGTGTGAATTATATCCAAAAGTCCCATCGGGACGGCATTTCAGATAGCACCACGACCCCGAACGCGCCACCTAAAGTCCCGTAGGGACGGCATATATGGAAGCCTAACGTTCGTAAACACGTATGATGTACGTATCTGAAATGTCGTCCCCACGGGACTCAGACAAACAATAATGGAATCACAATAGCTATCTGAAATGACGTCCTTACAGGACTCAGGCTGTTGACAAACCCCATTATCCGGCAAATCCCGTTAGGGATGGCAGGTATTAGCGACGGATTTCAATCCGGAGAATAATGGCACAAACCCCGTTATTCGGTAAATCCCTTTAGGGATGGCAGGTATTAGCGACGGATTTCAATCCGGCGGATAAGGCACACACCCTTTGAATGGAGTCCCTTAGGGACGACAGGTGGTATATTCTACCTACCAAAACCTGTCACCCAAAACTAATCCCACCTGTCGTCCCGCTGGGACTTCAGAATAATTGTGGTGCATATCTTTCCGCCGGGTTAAAACCCGTCGCTAATACCTTTCGACCCGCTGGGACTTCAGAATAATTGTGGTGCATATCTTTCCGCCGGGTTAAAACCCGTCGTTATTACCTTTCGTCCCGCTGGGACTACATACTGTTTACAAACTGCTTATAAGCCTGTTTACAAACCAGTTTATAACTGGTGTCGGATTATAGGCGTGGTGATTTATCCCACGTATAAATGAGTCCAAAGCCTTATTTTTTTTGATTCTCACACACCTTCGCCTGCTTTTAAACCTACTCGCCTGTCAATATTCATTTTATCCATAATATCCTAAAGCTCTATCACTTTCGTGCATTCTTCACCAAATTGCGAAATAACTCTAACGGCAATTTTGCTATGTTTACGATCAGATAATTTGATTGG
>JAQVMI010000054.1 GCA_028703735.1 Candidatus Cloacimonadota bacterium
TTATAATAGATTTCTGGAAGAATTGCAAAAACTGGGCGTATTGCATATTATTCGGAATACCGATATCAAATCTGAGAGCCAAAAAAATGATCTGGATTTAATTAGCCAATACACAGAGTGTTCAAAATATTTGTTAGGGCTGAAATCTACTGCCATAAAGATATCTAATTCTTTGCCTACTAAAGCTTTGCTGAACAAAATCAATGCGGCTCATGAGGAGAAAGATGCGCTTCTAAGACAAAAGGATATTGTTCGTAAACAGATACGCGATCTTGAGCCATGGGGTCATTTCGATTACAATTTGCTTAGAACGCTACGTAGCTATGGTATCACCCTCAATTTCCACACTTGTCTAAAGAACCATTACAAGAAAGAATGGGAAGAGAAGTACCCTATCAAGATTATTGAAGAACGCTCTGGAATCCTTTATTTTGTAGTGCTTTCCAGCGATGGTAATCCAGATATTGAAGCCGATACATTCAGCTTTCATCATCACACTCTGCAAGAGTTTGAAAACCAAAGTGCAGAAACTACGGCAAAAATAGCAGATATTGATGAATACTTGAATAGTATAGCTCCAACTGCTATAGAAGTGTTCGCAGAAGAAATTAAGAATCTTAGTAGTTCATACGATTTTGAAGATGCTACCTACCAAGCTATTGACGAAGCAGATGATCACTTAAAAATACTGAATGGCTGGGTTCCCATTTCTTTGGAATCATCCTTAAAGGATCACCTTAACAAACTTAATGTAATTCATTTCTCTGAAGACGCTAAGATGGAAGACAATCCACCCATTAAATTGCATAACAATTGGTTTGTTCGTTTATTCGAACCAATCAGCAAGATGTATATGCTGCCAAATTATAACGAGTTTGATTTAACCCCTTTCTTCGCTCCATTCTTTATGTTCTTCTTTGGCTTTTGTAACGCTGATATAATCTATGGAGTTGTGCTGATTCTCTTTGCCTGGTTCATGAAACACAGAGCTAAGAATGAAGCTATGAAAAGCATGATGACTCTGGTGATGATTTTTGGCGGAGCTGCCATAATAATGGGTTGGATAATGGGGAGTGCACTTGGATATGATCTTAAAACCATCCCCTTGCTTACGGATAAGATAATCATCAAAAACAACGAGCAGATATTTAACTTTGCATTGCTGCTTGGGGTTATACAAATCCTTTTCGGTATTGGCATCACGGTTGTAAAACAAATGAAGCAATCGGGCTTTAAATACGGCATCGCTTCCATTGGAACCTTCCTTCTAATCGCAGCACTGTCTGTTTTTGGTGCAGCACAGCTTGGAGCAGATATAAGCTCTATTCAATCATACCTGAAGTATCCCATGTATTCTGGTTTAGCTTTGATCTTGCTGTTCAATAGCCCTGGACGAAACCCCATTTTTAACATTCTCAATGGCATATGGTTACTTTATGGCATTATTACAGGGTTCTTTGGGGATATATTGTCCTACATCAGGTTATTTGCTTTGGGAGTATCAAGTGCGATTTTAGGCTTTGTGGTAAACTCCATAGGGGCACAAATGCTTGGAACACCTGTTGTTGGACCCGTAATATTCTTTGTCTTCATGCTATTTGGACATTCTTTAAACATGGCTTTAGGTGGTCTTAGCGGATTTGTTCATCCCTTACGTCTTACTTTTGTAGAATTTTATAAAAACGCCACGTTTGCAGGACCTGGCATTGCTTACAAACCCTTTGGAAAAAAATAAATAGGAACGAGAGGAGGTTTTAATGAACCCAGATTCCTTACAAACAGTAGCACAACCAATAGTAGCAGCCATGGCGGGCGGAAATTTAGCTTTTTTCCTTGCCTGGATCGGAATCTTCCTGATGGTAGCCCTTGCCGGTATCGGCAGTGCCTGGGGAACGGTTATCGGTGGCAGCGCAACTGTAGGTGCCATGAAGAAACGGGATGATATCTTCCCAAGCTGTATGATCCTTTCCGCATTACCTGGAACCCAAGGATTGTATGGCTTTGGCGCATTCTTCATCCTAAAAGGTCACATCCCCCCTGCTATCAACATGATACAAGCTTGCGCTATTCTTGGTGCTGGACTAATTATGGGCTTAGTGGGCTTAATCTCTGCTTATCAACAAGCCCGCATTGTAGCCAATGGTATCGAAAGCCTGGGTTCCGGAAACGACGTATTTTCCCAAACCCTTATCCTGGGCGTGTTTCCAGAGCTTTATGCCATCGTTGCCTTTGCAACCTGCTTCCTGATTAGTGGAGCGATTCCCGGTTTGGCATAAAACAGAACAGCTACATATTTTGCTAAGCTCATAGTAATTATTGGGTGCAGGATATTTATTTCTGCACCCAATGTTTATTGAACTTTGTTCTGGTCAAGTCCACTATACATTGATAGCACACGGCTCTCTGGTTTTCTTTAACCGGAATCTAACGAAGATAAGCGAAGGTTTATTATTTCCTCTTGACAAAATCAGATATTTTAAATCATCATCAAAAAAGAGGTTTAAATATGTCAAAAAGGCATGACAAGATAGCTGAAGAACTTGATATACATAGTGTTACGGAGTTCACTACTGCTTATAAGAATTACTATAGTTCCATGGGGTATAAACCCTATCGCACTGAAAATGGAAAGATTAAGTGGTTAGCCTTGGATCAGCATTCTCTGCGTATCCATGCGGGGAAGAAACGCCATTTTATTAAAAGACTTTTTTTTGCTAAGCCAATTCCCCGTGTCCGAGTAAGGAAGCACAGGCATCCAATTATTAGATTTATTAGGTATTACTGGGGATTTGTGTCCTTGTTCATACTGTTAACAGCATTCGTTTTAGTGCTACTTTTGTACCCCCAGCTAATCATGTAGGAGATTATATATTTTGAGAATACTGCTTACAAACGACGATGGAATTCAGGCACCAGGAATCCGAGCTCTTATAGATGAACTATCTGATCATGAGCTAATGGTGATAGCACCGGATTCAGAACGTAGTGCTGCATCCCACTCTTTAAGTTTAAAGAAAGATATCCCCGTAATTCGCATAGCACCAAACGAGTATGCTGTAGGTGGAACTCCTGTGGATTGCACCGTTATAGCTTTGCAAAAGATACTTACAGAACCTATAGATTTGGTGATTTCGGGAATAAATGCCGGACAAAATATGGGTGAAGACGTGCTATATTCTGGAACTGTAGCTGCTGCTGTGGAAGCCTCTTTAATGGGAAACAGGGCAATTGCAATCTCGATAAATTCATACAGCAATCAAAAGTTTGAAGTAGCAGCAAAATGGATGCGCTTGATGATAGAAATGGGTATTCACCTTTTGGCAAAACCACATGGAGTCCTTAATGTGAATGTTCCCAATATACCCTTTGATGAGATCAAGGGAATTCGTTTAACCAAAACCGGACACCGCAAATACTACAATTTTATAAAAGTTACAGAAGAACATGCTGATGGATTCAGCTACAGGATTGGTGGTGATTCGCCAATTTGGGATATTGAACATGGCACAGATGCAGAAGCTGTATCTGAAGGATACATTTCCATAACTCCCCTGGGATTCGATTTGACAGATGGAGAGGATTTCCCCAGGATTTTAGAATGGCTGGAAACTAATAAGCTGTTAAAATTGGATAACTGATGCGCTTCGAAGATCAGCGGAAGAATCTGGTAGAAGAATTACAATCCAATGGTATCGCTGATATGGCAGTTCTAAAGGCATTTGCAAGAATACCCCGAGAGGATTATGTACTCCCCGAATACCGGGATTATGCCTACCGCAACAAACCCTTACCTATATTGGCTAATCAGACTATTTCCCAACCACAGATGATCGCCCTGATGATGCAAGTGTTAGAACTGAAATCAACTGATATTGTTCTGGAGATTGGGACTGGCAGCGGTTATCAAACCGCTCTTTTAGCAGAGATTGTAAAAGAAGTGTGTAGTGTGGAAAGATTGGACACTCTATCACTTTCTGCACAGAAGGTTTTGCGTTCTGCGGGCTTCAAAAATATCTTTTTCCGCATTGGTGATGGTCATACAGGTTGGGAAAAAGCATACCCACCCTATAAAGAGTTTAACAAGATTATCGTAAGTGCAGGAGCCGCCAGCATTCCGCAACTGCTTGTTTCCCAGCTTGCAGAAGGGGGCATTATGGCAATTCCGGTGGGAGAATCTTCTGCGCAGATACTACATGTAATTACCCGTGAACATGGAGAAGTGGCAATCAGGCAAACTGTAAACTGCTCTTTTGTTCCACTTGTTCGAGATATCCGAAGCTGAGGTGATAATGTTAAAGCAAATTGGCAAATGGCTCTTAACGTTGCTGCATAATCCTAATAAATACGCTGGATTACGCAAGTATAGCATATTTAAAAACCTTAATTCCTTCGAGCTATACCTGTTGAACAACCATCTCCATTTGCGAAACTACAAATCTGGAGATATGCTGTTCGATAAAGATTATCCGCTTGAGGTAATTTTCTTTATTGAAAAGGGCGAAATATTAGTATCAGGAAAGGTAAACCCCAAGCAGGATATAGTTTTAAAAAAGCACCAGTTCCTTGGTATGATGGACATGTTTTACGAAAACATCCGCTCGAGCTCTGCAAAGGCACTCTCGGATGTAAAGGTTCTGGCAATCTCCCGTTACGACTTAATGGATTTGATAAACAAAAACCCCCATACAGGAGTAAAAATTCTTACAGCAGTTTGCCAATCTTTTAGCCACTACATCTTTGATCTTGCAGACGAATTTCAAGCAAGTTTGGCTTCGAAAAATATTGATCCCACACCTCTTGACGAAAATGCCTATTTTAAGACAGTCCTGGTTCCAAATTCCACCGAATCAGATTCAAACCCAAAGGAAAAGTAACTGATTCATGAACTGGACTAAGCTGATATTCTACATCTTTCTATTAGCAGTGATAGTATTGGGAGCTTTCTTCTATCGTTGGGTTTTTTCTAATCTTCTATATGCGATGGTTTTTTCTTACATTCTTGATCCTTTTGTCTCTTGGTTCGAACGTCGTCATTTCCCACGCTGGCTATCTGTTCTTAGCGTTTATGCTTTTATCATAGGCATTGCAGCTTGGTTCACTTCACGCTATATTCCGGATTTGGTGATGCAGGGTAACTATCTATTCGATTGGTTCAAAAGCGGTCAGCAACTTAATGGCGAGTACATAGTAAACTTACCTTTCGTGCACGGAATATACGTATTTTTGGCAGATCTTGATGCACAAATCCCCGGGCTTGCTTTGGCACCCGAACTTGTGGAAATTCTGGATAATGCAAGCGCTTTTCTGGCTTCCATTCCGAAGCTTTTGATGGATAATTATCAGAAGATATTCTCTACTATGTCTGTAATAGCCACCATTCCCTTATTGAGTTTTTTTATGCTAAAGGATAAACACAAGCTGCGTAAAGGAGCGATGGAGTTTTCCACAAACCGATATTTTGAATTATGCGTAATAATCTTACGTAAGATAGATTCCACAGTTGGAACTTTTTTAAGAGCAATCCTGTTTGAAGTGATAGCGGTGGGCATAATGGCATCCATAGCCTTTAGTATTGTTGGCATTAGTAATCCTGTTCTCATTGGTGCTACAGCTGGCGTAGCCAATATTATTCCCTATTTTGGACCCTTCATGGGGGGAGCTTTGGCTGCGTTGAGTGTTGTAATAGATGGTAACCCGCTGATAATGGTTGTATATGCTGCTCTGGCAATGTATATCGTGCAATTGGTAGATAATAATATTGTGTACCCTTTAGTAGTGGGTGGAACCATAAGCATGCATCCATTGCTGGTTTTGTTAACTGTGATCGCAGGAGGCTGGTATGGGGGCATCATCTGGATGCTGATCTCAGTCCCTTTAGTTTATATAACGTATAGCCTTGTTAAGGTTCTATATACGAATCTTAGAGATTTTAGAATAATATAGAAGAGGAATCCATGAGTTTATTGGATAAATGCTACAACTTCACTGAAGCCCGTCAAGCTATGGCTATGGGTTATTATCCCTATTTCAGGGTTATAACTTCTGAGCAGGATACCGAAGTAATCTGCAACGGACAAAAAATGCTGATGATGGGTTCAAACAGCTATCTTGGGTTAACCACACATCCCAGAGTAAAAGAAGCCTCGATTAAAGCCATAGAAAAATATGGCAGCGGTTGCGCCGGAAGCCGTTTTTTAAATGGCACACTGGATATTCATATTCAACTGGAAGAAGAGCTGGCAAAGCTATGTGGCAAGGATGCGGCAATAGCTTATCCTACTGGTTATCAAGCAAATGTTGGCTGTATATCTGCAATTGTTAACAAACATGAGTTTATTATAACTGATAAATACGATCATGCCTCGATAATTGATGGTTGCTCACTGTCCGATGGCACAATGCTCCGCTATAATCATAATGACATGCGTTCTTTGGAGCGTACCTTGCAGAAAATAGCAGGAAAGAATAGCCTTATTGTAGTGGATGGTATCTTTTCCATGGAAGGTGATATTGCCAAATTACCAGAAATCGCTTCCTTAGCAGAATCTTATGGTTCGAATCTTATGGTGGATGAAGCTCATTCATTAGGAGTATTGGGGGCAACAGGAGCTGGTGCTGCCGAACACTTTGGGTTGACAAATAAAACAGATTTTATCATGGGTACCTTTAGTAAATCTCTGGCTTCGGTGGGTGGATTTATTGCGGCAAGCGAACCCCTTATCCACTATTTGAAGCATAAATCACGGGCATTAATCTTCTCTGCATCATTACCTCCTGCTTCTACTGCAAGCGTATTGGAAGCATTAAAGATAATGAAGGAAGAACCGGAGAGAATTGCAAAGCTTTGGGAAAATACCCACTACATGCTTTCTGAATTTAAATCTATGGGTTATAACACCGGCGAATCATGCACTCCCGTAATCCCCTTGCATGTAGGCAATATGATGGTAGCTTTCGATATGTGGCGCAGGCTTGGAGAAGAAGGATTGTTTGTAAATCCAGTTGTTCCACCCGCGGTACCACCAAATTCCTGCCTGATTAGATGCTCTTTTATGGCTACTCATACCCGTGAGCAGCTTGATATGGCGTTAGACAAATTCCGCAAAATAGGCAAGGAATTAAAAGTTATCTAAAGAGTTCATTGACAGATTTTGGACTATTCTGTATTTTGAAATTCTGCGAAATATTTATTTAAACTACAATAAATAAAACACCCACAAAGGGAGGAAAGATGGCAAGCAAAAACAGTTCGGAATACTATACCAATTTAAAGGACATGTCTCCGATTCGCGCAATCGCCGAGACTTTGATGAACAACCACAACGTGCGCAAGGTAGATATTAAGGAAGCCTATGAAATGGCAAAAAAGCAGCCGGGTGTATGCATCACCGATCTGCCTATTTATCCTGAATATGTGAAACTGCACAATCTTCCAGCCGATGCAAAAGTATTGAACGATTGCCATGGTAATATCATTGGTAGAACAGCCAAAGCCAGGCGTTTTTATCATCGCCTGAATGCAACTCAAAAGAATAAGCTGGAAGGCGATTTCCGCGAAGCAGTTTGGCAGATGGAACACTTTCCGCTTATCAAAGCTGAAGCTATTCTTGGTATGGATAAGGACTTGATGATCAAAGCCACCTTCATCACTACCGAAAGTGACGTGGCAAACCTGTACAACTGGCTGTTGAATTTTGCTCCTTACGAGCAGCTTAAAGATCAGTATGAATCCAGCCTAAAATTACCAATTCAGGATATCATCCTAATTGCCTTTAACGAATGGACTTGCAATGATGATTTTTACAACAACGTAGGTGCACCTCAGCTTGCCCTTGTGGACGAAAAGCATAACGTAATCGTAAATCTTGGCATGCGCTATTTTGGTGAACGCAAGAAAGGCACCTTAACCCTTGCCTGGACATCCGGAATCAGGATTGGTATGGCTGCTTGCCACGGAGGAATCAAAGAACTTGATTTCACCACCTGCACGGATGCTAAATATCACAAGCTGGGAAAACGCTCCATCGCTTTTTACGGTTTATCCGGAACCGGCAAATCCAGCCATACAAATAACCACGATAATGCCGGAACCCTTCCGGCAGGTTTTTCCAAGGTAGTGCTTCACGATGATGCTTTCCAGATTGATCTGGAAAACAAGGTCTGCCGGGTTTGGGAACCTACTTTGTTCGATAAAACAGATAGCCGTCCCATCGATCATCCGGATTGGAAATTTGCTCTGGCTTTGATGAACCATGCCACCTTGAATATTGATGGCAAACGTATTCCTGTTGGGCAAGATTTACGTAATTCCAATGGCAGAGCCCTGCTCGATCGCAGCCTTTTGGGTGAATATGTGAACCGTTGTGCTTTCCCCAAAGCCTTAGTCTGGCTGATGAAAGATTCTGTGCTTCCTCCTGTGATTAAATGCACCAATAAACACCTTGCTATTGCAATGGGAGCAGCTTTGATGACCCAGCGTAACCGTGCCGAAAACGTTGCAGAAGAAGATCTTAACAAACTGGTTTTCGAACCTTTTGCAAATCCCTTCCGTGTTTACGAGCTTTATCGTGATGTGGATGCTTTCCTTGCTGTTGCAGATAATGGAGCCGATTTCTATTGTTTCAATTCCCGCGGTTATTGGAAGGATTCGGACGATATCCTGGATGCAATACCACTTAAAACATCCCTAACCTTACAAACCGCAATTTTAACCGATCAGATAAGCTGGGAACCCTGGGCTGCTTTACCCGGAGCAATGATTCCCACCCGCGAATCCATAGATGCAATCCTCCCGGGTTATTACGATAAATATAATCCCGAAACACGCGGAAATAAAGCTGACTATCTTGCCCTTCTGCAAGACAGATTCAAGCAACGTCGTGATTACCTCTTGGGCAGTGACCTTAAAGAAAAACCAGAAACTCAAGCTAAACTTGTGGATGCACTTCAGCTTAGCTAATAACTAAATAACAATACTTACAAACCATAGCTGCGTAAGATTTACTAATTTTACGCAGCTTTTTTTTACAAGAATGATTCCTGGTTCATTGCTGCTTCTAATATTATCCACCATCTGTCCCTAAACTCACTCTGCAGTATCAAAAGTGGCTGAAAGGTAACTGCAAGGATACTGGAACCAGGCTGGTGATTGGAGGATTAATTCAGGCAGAAAGGGCTGCGCAAAAATGGAAACACCGTTTGTTCACCTTAAGCAAGGGTTTGACTTTCAACTGAAGCCTGTGAGATCAACGTGCTTACCTGTATCTAAATCGGCTTTAGTTGAGAGTTAAACAAAGGCTATTTCCCAAGAGGGGTGGAAGGTTGATTTGTAGTG
>JAQVMI010000055.1 GCA_028703735.1 Candidatus Cloacimonadota bacterium
TTTATTATCCCATATTTCCCGGGACAAATGAGGTGAACCGCTTTCCTTTCAGATTTAGCATTGCTCAGGATTGCCCCGCTGGGGAAGTGCTAAATTTCTCGATAGAGATTGTTTCTGGTGAAACCACCTGGACACGTCAATTCAGTTTACAAGTGGATGCCTCCAACCTTAAAATGCACTCTTACCTTGTGGACGATCACGATACCAATTTCAATGGCGTAATCGAAGCTGGTGAAAATGTTAGATTGGTGGTTAATCTCCAAAACGAATCAGCCGTAAGTGCTACATCAGTGCAGGCAGTGCTAAGCTCTTCAAACTCGCAATTACAGATTCTAAACCCTGTGATCCTGATGGATAAAATTGATTCTAACGATATATTGCAAGTAATTTTTGATTTGAATTGCTCTGCAATTACCAGCACAGATTTGTTCCTGCCAATGCATTTCAGTGCTTCAAGCGGCAATGGTGCACCGATAAATGTGAATTTCAATCTGGCATACAATAACCCAAATATCTTGCAGGATTTTGAGCTAAACAATGCCTCGTTTATTCCAGAGACCGGTTGGGCTTGGGGAACCCCATCTCAGGTAACTCCACCTTCAGGACAGAAATTGTGGGCTACCAATCTTACAGGAACCTATCCAAGCCTTGTGCAATACAATTTATACACACCTCAGTATTTACTTAGTACTGGCAGCACAATGAAGATCCGCCATAACTATTCTTTCCAAAATGGCTACGATGGAGCAAATGTCTCTATCTCTACCAATAATGGACAGAGCTGGACAATTATGCAACCAACCGTAAATTATAATGGTATCAATCTTAATGGTTTAAATGGTGAAGTTGGCTGGACAGGTTCTTCAAGCGGCTGGCAGAATCCTTCTTTCAATTTGGCAAGTTATGCAGGACAGACAGTAATGTTCCGTTTCCGCTTTGGTTCTGATGCTGCAACTGCAAGTACCGGATGGTTCATTGACGATTTTGAGCTAATTGGTGTTAATCAAAAGAATGGATATCTATATGGTGTTGTTTATCCCAGTTCGGGAGTTAATCCTGCTGCAGCCAGAGTCCGTTCTTTGTCACGCTTAACCACGCATCCTGCTGCAGATGGGAACTTCATGCTCTTCTTGCCTAATGGTAACCATAGTGTTACGGCAAGCCTGGATCACCATCAATCTTCCACACTTAATGCCTTAGTGATTAATCCTCAAAATCCAACTCATTATACAGAATTTACCCTGATAGACCTTCCAAAGCCACTTAATCTTACATTCACCCTGAATAATGATACCGGTGCATTAAGTGTTTCATGGCAGGTTCCAGAAGATACCGTGCTTCCCATAATGGGATACAAGGTGTATCGTAAGTTCGATACGGGTCCCTTCCAGATGATGAGCCATGTGGATAGTCCAGAATATTTCGAAACTCTAAGCTATTTAGGAGCTTACAAATATTACGTTCGGGCAGAATATCTGAACGTGGAAGGTAGCCCCAGCGACACCCTAAGCTTCAGTAACCCCAATGTCTCCAATCCGGATACAGGCGAAATTCCAGGATTGGTAACCAAGCTGGAGAATAACTATCCTAATCCCTTCAATCCCATTACCACCATATCTTTTAGCCTGGCAAAACCAGCTAAAACGAATCTGGCGATCTATAACCTGAAAGGACAATTGGTGACCAGATTGGTAAACAAGGATATGAACGCAGGATTGCACCATGTGGTATGGAATGGCAAGGATACCAATAACTTAAGTGTTGCTTCAGGTATGTATTTCTATCGCTTGGAGAGTGGAGATTACACAGCAGTGAAGAAAATGCTACTAATGAAATAAATAGGAAAAATACTCTGTTTGGGGGTGGGTTGAGAAACTCACCCCTTTTGTTTTGTCACAACTAATTTGGGATAAGTACTGATTGAAATGTGGAGGAGCTGAAATCCGGCAACATTAGCGGAGCTATCCAAAGCTCCGATCTTTCCCTTTTGCGGAGAAACCTAATGATGTTTCCAGAATGTAACTGCACATATTCGTAATGACAGCCGCCTCGGCTGTCTTCACACGAGGCGTGCGAAAGTACGTTTATGTAGCATCATTCTTTAAACAGTGTAAATCCTCCGGCTACTTACCTACTATGCTAAGCTAAGCATAGTTTTAATTCCCACTTCGATGCATTCATCCGATGGCAGGAATTTATCTGAATGAAGGGGGTAAATACAGCCACTTCCCAGCCAGAATAGTAAGCCGGGATACAGAGTGGTAAAAAAGCCAAAATCTTCTCCGGTCATTGCTGTTTCTGCTTCCAGATAGTTTAGGTTAAGTTCCTGGCATTTATCCATCAATTCAAAAACCAAATCCTGGTTATTGATCACTGGATCGTAGCTGCACAGATAATCCACAGATGCTTCTGCATTAATTTCTGCAGCAGCAATGCCTGCATTTTGCTTTATCATGTGGTTCAGGGAATCTCTTACGTCAGATTTCAGGCTGCGGTGAGTTCCTTCCAAAAGACAATCGGCAGGAATTACATTTCTGATTACTCCGGCGGACATTTTTCCCACATGAAAAATAATGCGTTCATGTTTGGAGAGTTCCTCCACCTCATTATGCATCAAATTTAGAAAGTTCAAACCTGCTTGAAGCGCATTTATCCCTTTTTCAGGATAGGCTACATGCGAGCTTTTACCTTTAAAATGCACATCGAATTCCTGGGGAATGCCAAAGAAAATGCCGGATTTGGAGGAAATTGTTCCTACGGGGAGTTCACTTGCTACATGCAAAGCAATGGCACTGCTAATTTCGTAGCCTTGAATGATGCCTTCGCTTAAAACAGATTGTGCTCCACCTCTTCCTTCTTCGGCAGGTTGAAACAAAAATAGTAGGTTTTTTGGGGGTTTATTAAGCTTTATAGCTTGGATTAAGCCCAAAAGAACGGTTATGTGTACATCATGACCGCAGGCATGCATAAAGCCTGAGTGGTGCGAAGGAAACTTGCATCCGCTATTTTCAGAAACCGGTAAGGCATCCATATCGGCTCTGAACAAGCGGAAACTTCCCTTGCCTCCCCGATACTCCACCAGGATTGCATTACTCGTGGTAAATTGCTGAATTTTCCAAATGGCATCGCTGTGTAATTCATGCCCCAGAATTTGGTGCAAAGTCTTAATAACAAGAGCTTTGGTTCTGTATTCCTCAAAGGCGATTTCTGGTATCTGGTGAAATTCGTGCCGTAAGTTTATCAGGTTTTGCACTACAGTTTTCCGGCAAATTTTGCATGAAGCTTAAATATTCCCACAGCATTAGCAGCAGCTCCAAGGCGAACATTGTGTCCCACATTCCAGAACACTAAAGATTTGGCATCGCTTCCTAAACGCAGACGGCACACCTGTGATTCGTTAGAATTCCCTAAATCCAGGGGGGTAACATAGGTATTGGGATAATACTCTATAGAGCTTGCATCCATAAGGGCGTTTTCTGCATAGGCTATCTGAACATCATTCTCGAATTCTGCATAAACAGAGGCAGAGTGTCCATATATAACAGGAACCCTTACTGTGGTTACACTAAGCAGCAGATTACTGTTGCGCAAGATTTTCCTTGTTTCGAAGTGCATTTTTTCTTCTTCCTGCGAGTACCCACTATCCAAAAAACCACCTATTTGGGGGATAACATTCAAATCAATAATATGGGGATAAATACCCTTATCTGTAGAGCCTTTGCGTTGATTCTGCAACGCTACGATACCTTGGTGACCACTTCCAGAAACAGATTGATAGGTAGAAACCACAATCTTCCTTAGGGTAAACAGCTTATCCAATACTGCCAAGGGGATCACAATCTGAATAGTGGAGCAATTGGGATTGGCTATAATTCCACTATAGCCATCAATAATATCACCATTTACATCCGGAACCACCAAAGGGATATTGTTTTCGCGTCTAAAACCTGAAGAATTATCTATCACAATTTCGGAAGCTTGTGCTGCAAGGGGAGCAAAGGTTCTGGCTATACCAGCACCGGCAGAGAAGAACACATAATCATAGTGCTTCAGCATGGATGATTCTGTTAAAGTCTGCACTTTTATGGGGTGATCTATATGGTATAGTGTGGTTCCTGCAGAATGTTTCGAGGCAAAGAGATCAAGCTCTGAAAGCTCAATATTGCTTTCGCTAAGGCAGGTTATCATCATTCTGCCTACTTCACCGGTTGCGCCAACTATGGCAATTTTCATATTTAACCTCATTAATATCAGTTATTTTATTCACAATAAAAGAGTTATTAACAAACCTCTTTATCCGCTCCAGTTTATGCAAAGCCAACATTTGTCAATGTAAACTTGACAAAAACAGCCCCAATCAGGATTGGTAATCCATAGTCGCGCCCCAGTAGCTCAGTGGATAGAGCACCGGTTTCCTAAACCGTTGGTCGGATGTTCAAGTCATCTCTGGGGCGCCACATTTTTTTAAGGAGAATTAGCAAGTGACAATCCTACCTGCTACCATAGTGGCTTTTTATAATCTACGCGAATTAACCTATGCTTGGGTAAATTCCGTGGATGGCTCTTATTGTAAACTTGTTACAGAGCATAACGAAGCCGTTAGCCTGTGTGATTCCCGCTTTATCTGGGTGGGTAGGGAAATTTGGCTTGCCGATGATACCTTGAAGCTGTTAGGTGATTTCCGCAGGGATGTGGATGCTATTCAGGGCGAAATAGCAAACTGTGATTTTTCCTGTCTGAAGATTAACGAACTGAGCTTGGAAGCCATAGCAGAGGTGCTATTACTAAATACTGATGTACAACAGGCTGCGCTTTACACATACATCAAAAACCATCCTGCGAACTTTACCTCAAAGAAGGGTAAGTTTCGCCTGAAGACAGATCAGGAACAGCAGGCTTGCATAGCTGATGCACGGGAAAAAGAAAAGCGAAGCGAATACTTGCAAGCTGTGCAAGATTTTGCTACCGGCAACGTTATTAAGGATGAATATTTACATTTGCTCTATAGCGAATTGCCAGGGCTGGAGCAAAGTAAGGATCATAAAGACCTTTTTCGTCTAATTTGTAATATCTATCCTACCCTAAAATCCGATGATGCGGTTTACCAAATGCGTTTGCGGTGCAAGGAATTACCCAGGGAAATCGATCCTGCCATAGCATTTTCTGGCATTCCGGTGGGTTTTTCTCCCATATTGGAACTGGAGCAGTTGCACACTGAAAAAACCGAAGCCAGAAACATTATGGCGTTTAGTATTGATGATGAAGACACCAAAGATTTTGATGATGCAATTAGCCTGATTCAAGATAAGGATTTATGGCGGCTTGGAATTCATGTAAGCAATGTTTCTGCTGCAATTAGAGTGGGGGAGAGCCTGTATAGTGAGGCTGAAAAGAGGGTATCATCAATTTATGCAGCAAATTGCGTAATCCCCATGTTTCCCCCCAGGTTTTCCGAGAACGAGCTTAGCTTAATTGCCGATACAAACAGGCAAGTGGTTTCCTTGTATGTATGGTTTAACGAAAAACTTGAAAGAACACGGGAAGAATTTTGCGTAGAGACCATCAGCATAGCCCATAATTACACATATCAGGAAGTAGATAAACGTATCAAGGAAGAGCCGTTTGCAAGGCTTATGCAGGTCTGCAGATTATTGCACGAGACACGTGAGAGCTCGCATAATAACGAAAAACCACGTTTTTATTACTATCTTAAAATGCGTCAGGGTAAGCTGCATATAAAGCGCATAGACAATCAGAGTCCTTCCAGATTTTTGGTGGAAGAGCTGATGATTATGTATAACAGCAGTTTTGCAAACTATTGTTGCGAGAAACAAGTTCCCATGATCTACCGGAATATCACCCAATTTAGTATTGCCGGAGATCAAACTCCCGCAAGCCAGGCGTATTTATCTACAATTGCAGATTTTCATCCTGGGATTGGAGCAGCAGCATATTTACACGCCAGTTCTCCCATTCGCCGCTTTACAGATTTGGTTAATCAGTATCAAATGGTTTCTGCTTTGCAAGGTAATATCCCAAGTTTCTCACAGGAAAAGCTGGTGAACACCATCTATGGTATAGAAAGAAAGCTAATAATTCTGCGGGAAGTAACCCAAAAAAGCGAACGCTACTGGTGGCTGAAGTATATTGAAGCAGAATTGTTACACACCCCTCTGGATGCTACACTAAGGGGCAAAACTCAAAATACATTGCGTCTGGAGCTACTTCCCTGGGGTAAACAGGTGATGGCTATATGCGATAGTTTTCCGGTAGCAGATAGCTTTAAAATTGTTGTCTATGACATCGATTGGCAGGATTGGGCAGTAAAGATAGACCTGTTATAACCTGCATGAATTACGGAATCAATAAGGAATTATTAAGGATGAAGTCCTTAATGATTCCTTATTGATTCCGTAATTGAAGCAAGGAGAAAAGGATATGGTAATGCTGTTTCCGAATTGGATTATCATATAATCGTAATTACAGCCGCCTCGGCTGTTTGCACACGAGGCGTGTGCAAGTACTATGAAGTAACATTACTCTGGAGACTTTTTGCTTAACGGATTAGTGCCAGTTTACCTTGTTTAACATTGCCTGCTTCATCACCAATACTATAGAAATAAATACCGCTGGAGCATTCTTTACCAGAGGTACTTCTCCCATTCCACTCGAATCTGGAAAAAGCATTTTCTTTTATCACTGCAACAATGGCACCGGAAGAATCGAATATCTTGCAGGTACTTGTTCCCGCAGGAAGGCTATCATCCGGCATGTTAACTATCTGAACAGATTGATGTATAGCGGGACGGAAAGGATTTGGAAAAGCCTTCATCTTGTTCAGTTTAGTATCAGGTTTCACAGTGCGTCCAATTTTTAGAGTATTCAAGCCATCCGGTGTACCAATCATCAGGTTTCCCCGCACAGGATCGTAACCAAGAGTGGTGATGTAATTTGAAAGGAGAGGAAAGTTTGGCTTAAAATAATTGGTGAAACGTTCTGTTTCGGGATTGTACATAGTTAAGCCATTTTCTAAGCTACCAATCCAGATTCGGTTAAATGGATCTAACAGAATGGAGGTAGGGGTGGTTCGCACAGAACCAAACAGGCGTTCTTCATTCTCGTAGTAAAGAGTATCATTCACCCAGGGGATGCTGCTATTGTTATACTTAAATCTCTTAATCATGGTATCATAGCGATACCAATCTGTTTCGTTCCACATAAAAAGACCGGTGCTTGCAGCAATCCAATGCTGCCTGCCTTCATAGGGTGTATCCAACGAAACAACCCCATAAACAATGCAATTATTCAAATCTTGTGGAGGTGGGATAACCCAATGGTCTCCACCTGTTACAGGGATAGAATTGTGATTCCAGATTACCAACCCGTTGTCGTTATTGGTTCCAAAGAAATATTGGCTTCCATTATAGTATCCATATAACATCTGTTGATTAGCAGAATTCGGTAAGCGAAACCTTTCCACAATTTCCATATCCGGATTTATTACATCCACTCCACCATCATAACACATCACCATCATCAAATCACCCTCGGCAGGATAAATTCCCGCAACCGTGGCAGTGGTCAATTTGTATTTCGTAGCTCCATCAAAATCTCCCCAGGCAAGGGTTTCATTGTTCCAAATCCTTAAGCCGTCTCTGGTCATATGACGCCAGATATTTGGGTCTCCATTATCAAAAATAGATAAGCCTCTTTCCCAGCCGGTAGGACTACTGCTGTTGTCCCAAGTTCCAAACCATTTGCGGTTCAAATTATCCACAGCCACGGTAAGAATATTATCTGTGTGGATAGGGCTGTTATTTATGTTATAGGTTTGCCAGCTTCCATTATCTAACATACAGGTTCCCATGGAACCTTTACGAACAGGCTGATCGCTAATGTAGCCACTGGCAAACCAGATTGCATTGTTTTTATCGGTTGCAATCTGAGCAATTTTGGGGAATCCTATGGTGGAAGGGCTGAAATTCAACCACTCATCCCCGGATTTTTGATAAATGCCATTTCCCCAGCTACACAGGTAAATAGAGTTATCCAATTGAACTATTCTGGATATTGTACTATGCTCCAATCCAGCTAAGTTTTTCTGCCAGTTAAAAACTGATCCATCGCTATATATAGTTGTCATCAGCGTCTCATGGGAATTGCTGAAGTTTAGGATTGATTCGCTCCAGGTGCCATAACTAATCCACAGGTTATCTTCAGAATCCAGCAATAAGGATGATACCCTCTCTCCCGAAAGCCCATTCAAGCTGTTAAACACTCTCCAGACACCTGTTTCCAGATTTTGCAGATAAACAGAATTCATCACAGACACAGCTAAAAAATTGGAATTAGCGGTAATTTTTCCACCCATTCCTATGGGTACAGGGCTACCGATACCGCTTAATCTATGCCAGGCAGAATCCACTTCCAAAGAATCCAATGCTATATAACTAAATCCTGCCGAAGTGGATACATACAAATTTCCATCCGGTGCCAGCATCATATCATCTATATTGTTGCCAGCCAAGCCACCCGAGGTATTTTCGTAAGTGTATTGATGCAGCATTAAGGGGAAATTTACCCCTTCTAAATAGTAGAAAGAGGTTAATCCTGCCGAAGATGCCACCAGGATTGTTGATTGGTGCTCTATTATTCTGCTAACTTTGGCAGAGGGTAAACCCAGTGATACACCTACTTGTTGCATACCAGAAGAATTGATTATGGTAATTCCTTCATCGGAGGAACCTAACCACAAGCTTTGAGAAAAATCAATGTATGCCATACTTCGTATATCATTGGAAACCAAACCAGAACCTGTGTTTATCGTGGTTGCTTCATAATAATCATTCAGGTTTTGGGGATTTTGGTTTGTGCTTTTAAGCTCTACAACTCCGCCCCAAGATGAAAGATACAGATCCTTCCCTTTCTTCACAAGGTCGTAGGTGTGGTCTGTATTCGAAAAGGTTTGCCAAGTTGAACAGTGTAGTACACTGAAGATCAATAGCATCAGGCTTACCAAGCGGAACTTCATTATTTTTTCTCCTGTCGCATAAATAGATAGGCAATTATCACCATAAGTGCCAGCAATCCCAGAAGCACCGAAAAGAGGATGTTCTTGGATGAAAAAGAAAAGCCAATGGCGATAAGTCCAAAAAGCAAGGTTACTACATATACTATAAGCGAGATTGTCCGTTGAGAAAACCCAAAATCCAGCATAGCATGATGTATG
>JAQVMI010000056.1 GCA_028703735.1 Candidatus Cloacimonadota bacterium
GAACTGTAGCAACCCCCGGTTTCAATCCTGGAGCCGGCACTTATTCTACCGCCCAAACAGTCGCCATAACCTGCTCCACGGCAGGTGCAACGATTCGCTATACCACCAATGGCACTATCCCAACCACCGCTTCTCCTATCTATAATACTCCCTTAACCATTAGTGGTAACACAACCCTAAAAGCCAAAGGCTTCAAAACCAACTGGGCAAGTAGCGACGTATCAACCGCTACCTACATCATCACCGGTACCGTAGCTACTCCTACCTTTGATCCACCCGCAGGAGATTATGAGGAAGCAATCGACGTGGTAATCGCCAGTTCCACTCCCGGAGCTCAAGTCCGCTATACAACTGATGGCAGTGAACCTGATGCCACTTCCGAGCTTTTTACCTCACCTCTGCACATTGACCAGGATATCATCATCAAGGCGAAAGCATTTTTATTGGACTGGACACCAAGCACAACGGTTACGGCAGATTTCAATATAGGTTTGGCTATCGATGATCCTAACGCAATTCCTCTTTATACAGGAATTTATCAAGTTTATCCCAATCCCTTTTCAGAAATTGCAACTATCAGGATGGGCTTCAAAGAAGCAAATTCCAATTATAAACTGAATATCTACAATTTACGGGGTGAATTGGTTCATACAAGCTCTGGACATGCCCAAGGCTACGTGGACTATTACTGGAAGGGCTGCGACAACCGAGGGAAAAGACTGTCCTCCGGGGTATACCTAATCTCTCTAAGTAGTAACGGAACGCACAAAACGCGGAAAATTGTCTTAAAATAATTCATTTCAGCTGCTATTAAAGTTTGTGTAACGGTGAATTCCAACTTGCTGATGCATAAACAGTTGGAGCAGCTTATCCTAAACGGCTACGAATCGTTGATAGGGGTAGGGGAGCGATCCTTTACTGAGAAAACCCTACCTCTGAACTATTCGTGCGATTCTCCAGAGAACAGCTATCTTTCTAAATGAGTGGGTTCCACTGTCATTCCAGAATTGATCTGGAATCCATTAACAAAAAGGCTGATGATGTATAGCATTCAACAGATTTACCATACCACCTCCAGCATGTGGACATATTGTCAACATGCTGGTATCATGATAAGATTAACAAACACTCTTCAGAAGTTTTTGTCTCTTTTACTTCACAATTCTGGTTCCAGTTTTTCCTTCGAAGGCATCCACTATTTTATCTATAGAGGTAATCAGCACTTCCTTTCCGCCACGTTCCAGAAAATCTATAGCAGCAAGGATTTTGGGACCCATGCTTCCGGCAGGAAACTGCTTATCAGCATAGTGTTTTTTTGCATCTTGCAGATTTAAAACATCCAAATCTTCCTGGTTTTCCTTGCCATAATTGATAGATACTTTTTCCACTCCGGTCAGGATAACGAAAAGATCCGCTTCTATAAACAAAGCAAGCAAGGCAGAAGCAAAATCTTTGTCTATAACTGCGTCCACACCTTCATAGCTGCCATCATCCTGAACGTAGATGGGAATTCCACCACCGCCAACCGCGATAACAACCTCTCCCCTATTAACCAATTCTTTAATGGTTTGTCCCGGGACGATGTGTTTTGGCATAGGTGAAGGAACCACACGTCTATAACCCTTACCGGAATCTTCTTTCAAAGTCCAGCCCAAGGTTTGTTTCAGCTCTTCAGCTTCAGATTCTTTATAATAGGTACTACCCACAAACTTTGTTGGGTTCAGCATACTGGGATCGTTCTTATCCACCACAACCTGAGAGACAATAGTTATCACCTGCTTGTCTATTCCGCTATTAAGCAGCTTATTTTGCAGACTTTGCTCTATCATATAACCCATGGTGCCTTCAGTAGCAGCATTCAGTACACCAAGTGGTAAGGCAGCTAATCCCTCTTTTTCACCCGCTTCCTGTTGACGTAATAAGTTTCCCACCTGAGGACCATTGCCATGTGTTATGCTAAGGTGGTAACCCCGTTTTATCAGTTCTACAATTCCACCCAGGGATTCACGAGTATTGGCAAATTGTTCACCAATTGTGCCTTTTTCACCTGCCTTAATAATGGCATTTCCTCCAAGTGCAAGAACAGCCGTCTTTTTCATATTTATTTCCTTTTTCTTTCTTTAGTGAAAACAGGGCAGGTTAATATTATAACCTACCCTGGATAACAGCTATTAATAGCTTTGGTATATTTGGTCTTAACTTAAGTTACTTTTTTTTCTTTTTCTTGTCGAAATCTTTAAGAACATCAGCAATGGTGGGAACACCAATTTCTTGCAGTTCATACTGAACCTGGCAGGCAGGTTTATTTATCTTGATTATGCGGCGAAGGTCTATGGGAGTGGCAATAACCACAGAATCGCACTCTGTACTATTGATGGTTTTTTCCATATCTTTAATCTGTTGTTTGCTATAGCCCATGGCAGGTAACAGGATGCCGATTTCAGGATATTTTTCGAAGGTTTCCTTCATTTCACCAATTGCCCAGGGACGTGGATCCACAAGATCGGCACAGCCATATTTTTCGGCAGCAATTACACCAGCACCATAGGTCATTTCGCCATGAGTGAGGGTGGGACCATCTTCCACTACCAACACATTCTTGCCCAGAATCATTTCGGGATGATCCACAAACAGAGGTGAGGCAGCTTCGATGATGATGGCATTGGGATTGATCATACGTACATTTGCACGAACTTCATTGATATCTTCCAGATCGGCACTATCAATTTTGTTTATCACAATAACGTCTGCCATGTGCACATTGGTTTCGCCGGGATAATAAGAAATTTCATCTCCGGGACGGTGAGGATCCACAACCACAATTTTAAGTTGCTGATCACTGCAATAGAAAGGAATATCGTTATTTCCGCCATCCCATACTATTACATCGGCTTCTTTTTCTGCTTCGCGAACTATGGCTTCATAATCCACACCGGCATAAATTACGCTGCCCATCATGATATGGGGTTCGTATTCTTCCATTTCTTCAATGGTGCACTTGTGAGTTTTAAGGTCTTCCAAAGTGGCAAAGCGTTGAACTTTTTGTTTCACCAGATCGCCATAAGGCATAGGGTGACGAATGGAAGCGACTTTTAAGCCTTTGGCTTTTAATGCTTTCACTACTGCACGGGTTGTTTGTGATTTACCACAACCGGTACGCACTGCACAGATACTAACCAAGGGTCTCTTGGTTTTGATAGTAGTATTTTTAGCACCCATCAGCATAAAATCTGCACCAGCAGCATTTACCAACGAGGCTTTATTCATCACCACTTCATGAGGTTGATCACTATAGGCAAAAACCACTAAGTCTGCATTAAGATTTGCTATAAGATTTTTAATTTCACTTTCCGGATGGATTTTGATGCCCTCTGGATAAAGTTTGCCAGCTAAAGCTGCTGGATATTTCTTGTCGTCGATACCAGGAATCTGAGTGGCAGTGAATGCCACAACATTATAATCTTTGTTGTCGCGGAAGAAAACGTTGAAGTTGTGGAAGTCTCTTCCAGCAGCACCCATGATGATTACATTGCGTTTCATTAGAGGATCTCCTTTAGTTTGTATTAGTTTCAATATGTTTGCAAGGTTTAATAAGCGGCTTTAAAGTCAAGAAAAATCTATTTTTGCCTCGTAACTTCTGCATTTCTGAGGTCACAAAAGTCTGCTGTTCCTTGCTTGAATTATGGAATCAATAAGGAATAAATAAGGACTTCATCCGTATTGATTCCTTATTGATTCCATAATTCAAGCAAGGGCGAATTGTAAATCTCTCGTTAATATTTGAATTTCCGGAAGAGCCTGTTTCATCCAGAATTTTGAAACGTTTGCCGTTATTACAATTAAAGAAGCTGTTGCGATTCTTAAACAGTCCATATATAAAGTATTGGATAAATTACTATAAATCTGATTGACATAAATTGGCAGCGCATAATTTTGGAATTAAAGTGAAAAATACTGGAGATAGAATATGAACGACCAGTTACAAGACCTTTTAAAGCGTGTGTACGAGGAAGGCGTTGCCAAGGCAAATGCCGAAGCTGAAATGATACTATCCAAAGCCAAGGAAGAAGCAGGCAGTATAGTGGCAAAAGCCAGTGCCGAAGCGGAAAACTTAGTGCAAACAGCAGAAAAACAAGCTTTAGATATCAAGAAGAATACACAATCCGATCTCAGTTTGGCTGCTAATCACTCACTTAATACAATTAAGCAGAAGATCACCGAGCTTATTCTTTCCAAAACTCTTAATGCCAATCTTGGCGTTGCTTTTGCCGATGTGGATTTTATCAAAAAGCTAAGTTTTGAGGCATTGCAGGCATGGAAAGAAAATTCTGCTACAGGAAGCATCGTTATTAGTGAAGCAATGAAGCCAAAACTTGATGAATTCTTCCTTAAATCCCTGAAAGATTTGTTTGATAACAAGTTACAGATTGATTTCAGCCCAACCATGAAGCAGGGTTTTGAGATTTCCCCCCAGGATGGCACTTACAAACTTAGCTTTAATGACGAAGATTTTGCCAATCTGTTCAAAACCTATTTGCGTCCCCGCACCAAAGAGCTTCTCTTTGAGTCCTAAGCAATGAATCAGGATTATTTCTATTTCATTTCAGGACTGCCCAACATCAGCTTTGAAGATAATAAATTAAGCTATACGTTAGAGCAATTCTGGGCTGATGCAAAACTACAGCTAAATAAGGCAGATTACGCAACCCTCGAAACCCTGCATTTGAGTGCTGATTTGGATACCTTATTGAGGATTTTGTATAAAACAGGAAAAGACCCACATCCCGATAGCTTGCTTCCTCCAGAATATTGGGAGGATTATCTTTCCTTCCAGCGTCAATTTTTGGATAATAAGAATTTGGAATTGCCACAACAATTCAAAAATCTGCCACAGTTCATTGCTGAAACAATAGGTGAAGCCTTATCAAAAGAAGATTTGCAGCCCATTTTAACAACAGAATATCAGCTTGTTAGCGGGCTTTACAAATGGACATCCACCCATAGCAATGCTTTTATCAGAAAGTGGTTTGCTTATGATGCTCATCTCCGCAATATTTTGGTGGCTATCAATGGACGCAAGTTCAATATTCCCTTTGCAGAGTTTCTTACCGGTGAAGACGAACTTGTGGAAAACTTGTCCAAAAGCCATGCAGCAGATTTTGGGTTAGGCAAAGAGGATGAATTGTTTGAATCCCTGATGCGGATTTATGACCAAAATAACATTCTTTATCGCGAACGTAATTATGACATTCTTAGGTGGAAATGGATAGATAATCAAAACTTCTTTAACTATTTTAACCTCGATCGCGTGTTGGGCTATTATTGCAAATTACGCATCCTCAGTCGTTGGCTGAAAGCAGACCCAAACCTTGGTAAGGAAGTTTTTCACGATACTCTGAATGCCATGGAGAATAGCTTCTCCTTCCCCGAAGAATTTAACATTAAAAGCATAAGAAAATAACAGAAGGTAATAGATATGACCAAAGGTATTGTAAAAGGTATTATCGCTAATCTGGTTCAGGTGGAAGTTTCCGGTCCTGTTTCCCAAAATGAGATTTGCTATATAAATCTTGGGGGTGTGAACCTTATGGCAGAAGTTATCAAGGTTATTGGTAACACAGCCTATACACAGGTTTTTGAAAGTACCCGCGGATTGCGCCCTGGCGATAAAGTGGAATTTACAGAACACATGCTGGAAGTGAAGCTTGGTCCCGGAATGCTATCCAAAAACTATGACGGACTGCAAAACGATTTAAACAAGATGAAAGGTGTTTACCTTACCCGTGGAGAATATACAGATCCACTTGATGAGGAATCAGTTTGGAAATTTACCCCTTTAGCAAAACCAGGTGATAAAGTTCGCAGTGGAGATTGGCTGGGAAGCGTTCCAGAAAGTTGGCTTAGCCATAAGATAATGGTACCGCTTTCACTAAGTGGGGAATACATTGTAAAGAGCGTTGCTAAAGAAGCTGAATACAAGATTAGCGATACCATTGCCGTTTTAGTGGATCACGATGGTACGGATATCCCGGTAAATATGATCCAGAGATGGCCTGTAAAAATACCTATCAAAGCATATAAAGAAAAACCCAGACCATTTAAACTAATGGAAACCGGGGTTCGAACAATGGATACACTGAACCCCATGGTTGAAGGTGGAACAGGCTTTATTCCCGGTCCTTTCGGTGCAGGAAAAACGGTGCTTCAACATGCCATTTCCAAAAATGCCGAAGCTGATCTCATTATTGTTGCCGCATGTGGTGAACGTGCTAACGAAGTTGTGGAGCTTTTCGTGGAATTCCCCGAGCTGGATGATCCACGCACCGGACGCAAACTAATGGAACGTACCATAATTATTTGTAACACTTCCAATATGCCTGTTGCTTCTCGTGAAGCATCTGTTTATACAGCTATGACAATTGCAGAATACTACCGCAATATGGGCTTGAAAGTCCTTCTATTGGCAGATTCCACTTCTCGCTGGGCACAAGCCTTACGTGAAATGAGTAATCGCATGGAAGAGCTTCCCGGACCAGATGCTTTCCCCATGGATCTTCCTGCTATTGTTTCCAGTTTTTATGCCCGTGCAGGATTCGTGTATCTCAATAACGGAGCAAGCGGTTCTATCACCTTTATTGGAACAGTTTCCCCTGCCGGTGGAAACCTTAAGGAACCTGTAACAGAATCCACCAAAAAAGCTGCCCGCTGCTTCTATGCTCTATCTCAAGCCAGAGCAGATAGTAAACGTTATCCTGCCGTAGATCCCATCGATTCTTATAGTAAGTATCTGGAGTATCCGGAAGTAATTGAATACTTAAACGCTAATGTTAGCCCCCATTGGGTAAAAGATGTGAACCATGCAAAGGACATTCTTTTAAGGGGAAAAGAAGCTCAGGAACAGATTAATATTCTGGGTGATGATGGTGTTCCCTTATCTTACCACGATAAACAGTGGAAAAGTGAGCTGATAGACAAAATCATTTTGCAACAAGATGGTTTTGATAAAGTAGATCAATCCACCCCTATGATACGTCAGAAGTATATGCTGGAGCTAATTTTAGGGCTATGTGCAATGGATTTTGTATTTGAATCTTTCGACGAAGTAATGCCCTATTATGTTAAGCTGATAAACCTTTGCGGACAGATGAATTATCAGGAGTTCGAAAGCCCAGACTTTAAAAAGTATGAAACAGAACTTAATAATGTAGTTGAAGAAAGGAGAGCTAAATAATGGCAACACAAGCTTTTCAGAAGATATATACAAAACTGAACCAGATTACTAAAGCAACCTGCTCCATAAACGCAACAGGAGTTGGGAATGAAGAACTTGCAACCGTTTCCGGAAGATTAGCTCAAGTTGTGAAGATATTGGGCGAAACTGTTACCCTGCAGATATTTGCAGGAACAGAAGGTATCGGAACCGATGCAGAAGTAGTTTTCTTTGGCAAAGCTCCAACCCTAAAAGTTAGCGAACAACTTGGGGGTCGTTTCTTTAATGCCTATGGCGAACCAATTGATGGCGGACCGGAAATTGAGGGTGAAGAAATTGAGATAGGTGGACCATCTGTAAACCCCGTTCGCAGAAAACAACCTTCCGAACTAATCGCCACAGGTATTGCAGGTATAGATCTTAATAATACTTTGGTTACGGGACAGAAAATTCCTTTCTTTGCTGATCCAGATCAACCTTATAATGAAGTGATGGCTATGGTAGCTCTTAGAGCTCAGAGTGACAAAATCATTCTGGGTGGTATGGGGCTATCCAATGATGACTATCTGCTGTATAAAAATACCTTCGAAAATGCTGGAGTTATAGACAGGATTATCTCCTTTGTTAATACTACGGAAGACCCCACTGTGGAACGTTTGCTGGTGCCCAATATGGCACTGGCTGCAGCAGAATACTTTGCCCTGGAGAAAAACGAGAAAGTATTGGTGCTTTTAACGGATATGACCCTTTATTGCGATGCCCTTAGCATCGTGTCTAACAGAATGGATCAGATTCCCTCCAAGGATAGTATGCCGGGTTCGCTTTATAGTGATCTTGCAAAACTTTATGAAAAGGCTGTGCAATTCCCTGATGGTGGTTCTATTACAATTATTGCTGTTACCACTTTATCCGGAGGTGATATAACTCATGCAATTCCAGATAACACAGGTTATATTACGGAAGGTCAGCTTTTCCTGAAACGTGATACTGATATTTCCAAGGTAATAGTAGATCCCTTCCGCTCACTTTCCCGGCTAAAACAACTTGTGATAGGCAAAAAGACCCGTGCAGATCACCCTCAGGTGATGAATACTGCTGTTCGGTTATACGCAGATGCTGCCAGCGCAAAAACTAAGCTGGAAAACGGATTCGACCTTTCCGATTATGATGAACGTGTGCTTCAATTTGCACATGAGTACTCTGAACATATCCTTGCCATCGATGTAAATGTAACTACCGATGCCATGCTGGATACTACCTGGGAGCTATTCCAACGTTATTTCAACAAGGCAGAGATTGGTATAAAAGATGAATTCATGAAGATACACTGGAAAAAGGTATGAACCTAAACATCCAATATAACAAGATATCTCAGTTGCAGTTAATTAAGCAACTGGGGGTGCGCCAAAAAGCTTTACCAACGCTTAAAAATAAGGAATCCGCTCTTAGGCTGGAAGTAAAGAAAGCCAGGGATAAGGCAGCTGAGCTGGATAGTTTGGTACGGGAACGCACCCAGGATATGGAAGCATTCATGAAGCTTTGGGGAGAATTTGATCCCAGTTTGCTGAAGATAAAGCATGTTGAGATAAAAACCCGTAAGATTGCAGGCGTAAAAACTCCACTTCTGGCAGATATCGAATATGAAAAGCCTGCCTTCAATCTTTTCAAAGCGCCTTCATGGTTTCCAGAGGGAATTACGATGCTGCAAGATTTATCAAAACTGCAAATTGAACGTGAGTTCTTTATCAGGAAAATGCACATTCTGGAACAAGTTCGCAAGAAGACTACTCAGAAAGTTAATCTTTATGAGAAGGTTCAAATCCCGGCTTTCGAGGAAGCGATCTTGAAGATTAAGCGATTTCTGGAAGATGAGGAAAACCTATCCAAAG
>JAQVMI010000057.1 GCA_028703735.1 Candidatus Cloacimonadota bacterium
CCTACCTCACTGAAGCAGAATGTACTTACGAAAAAGAAGATGCAATATGGTTTTGCTCCACCAAGTTTGGTGACGATAAAGATAGGGTACTTATGAAATCTGATGGTTCCATTACCTATTTTGTTCCGGATCTGGCATATCATCTTACAAAGATTCAACGTGGGTTCACCAAGCTAATCGATGTTTTCGGTCCAGACCATCATGGTTATGTTCCGCGCATCAGGGCTGCTTTCAGGGCTTTGAATTATGATGACACTATGCTGGAGATTATCTTCTTGCAACAGGTGAATCTTTTCGAGAGCGGTGAAAGGGTTAAGATGAGCAAAAGAGCCGGTAAAATTGTAACAATGGACGATCTTATCAGCGTGGTTGGCAGGGATGCAGCGCGTTATTTCTTTATAGCCCGTAAAGCAAATGCCCATTTGAATTTTGATTTGGAACTTGCCATGAAACAGAATAACGAGAATCCTGTTTATTATTGCCAGTATGCCTATGCCAGGATATGTAGTATCATGAAGAAAGCCCGCAAGGACAAAATATACCCTAAACACTTTAAAAAAGAGATGATTGGTAAGCTTACTAAACCAGAGGAACTATCCATAATCCAAAAACTGGCAGACCTACCGGAACTGTTAGTTCTTATCTCCATACACCGAGAGCCACACCGTTTGGCTACTTATCTGGAAGACCTTGCCAGCACCCTTCACCGCTATTATGCCCGCTACCAAATTGTAAGTGCTAAAAATTTGGAGCTGTCTCAAGCGCGCTTGATGCTGATTTTCACTGTTAAGCATGTGATGGGTATCTGCTTTAACCTGATGGGAATCAGCGCACCCGAAAAGATGTAAGATGGAACCCTGGTTTCGTGCCATTACTGCCGAAGACTTCCCCTTGATCCATGCAATAGAGCAGGTGGCATTTCCCAATCCTTGGCCCTTGGATGCCTTCTCGGACTTTTTACTTCCCTGGGCTTGGGGGTTAATCTTTGAATCCGAATTGGTAGGATACATCTTCTATCATGGTGTAGGCGATGAGATGGTTATCATCAATTTTGCCATTAGTCCGGATTTTCAGGGACGTGGATGGGGAGAGTTTCTCCTAAAAGAAAGCATGCAAAAAATGATAGAAAGCGGAGTACGTCGTTTCTTTTTAGACGTGCGCATCTCCAATGATAAAGCGCGAAGATTATATGAGAAATTTGGCTTTGTCCCTATGGGAACGCGCAAAGGTTATTACACCCTACCCGAAGAGGATGCCTTGGTTATGGGAATGCAGATTCAATGACATACGAACACGATTTTCTGGTTATCGGTAGTGGAATTGCCGGCTTAATTTATGCATTACAGGTTTCACGGTTAGGGAAAGTAGCAATTGTAACCAAAAGCAGCCTTTTAGACTGTAACACCGCCTATGCTCAGGGTGGAATTGCCGCTGCCATAGACGTTAAAGATTCCTTTGCTGAGCACGTGGAAGACACGTTTCAGGCAGGAGCAGAATTGGGTAAACGTCAGGTTATTCAGCAGATTATCGAAGCCGGTCCAGCCCTTATTCAATACCTAATAGATTTGGGAACTGATTTTACCCGAATGGATGAAAGCTATGATACCAGCCTGGAAAATCTGTCCTTGTCCCTGGAAGGTGGACACACCCGCAGGCGTGTGGCTTATGCAGCAGATTCCACCGGATACCAGATTATGGAAGCTCTTATCACCCAATGCAAAGCTAACAATGCCATAGATATCTTTGAAAACCGGATCGCCATAGACCTTATTACCCAGCATCATGTGGTGCAGGATAATGGCTTTATTCCTGGTATTACCTGCTGGGGAGCTTATGTGCTGGATACAGACAATAATCAAGTAGATATCTTTCGCGCAAAAAAGACTATGATGTCCACAGGTGGGGCAGCACAAATTTATGCTCACAACACAAATCCCAGTGTTGCCACGGGGGACGGAATGGCAATGGCAAGGCTGGCGGGAGCCCGGCTTGCCAATATGGAATTTGTGCAGTTTCACCCCACTGCGTTCTGGAGCCCTGATGGTGATACTTTCCTGATCAGCGAAGCAGTTCGGGGTGAGGGAGCTATCCTGCGCTTATCCGATGGAAGAGCTTTTATGGATGATTATCATCCCAAGGGGAATCTTGCCCCTCGCGACGTAGTTTCCCGTGCTATCGATGCAGAGTTAAAGAAACGAGGTGAAAAGTTCTGTTATTTGGATGCCACTGGTGTACCATCTGCTATTCTAAAGGCTCATTTTCCATTTATTGATAGTAAGCTGAAGGAAAAGGGGATAGATTTCACCTGTGAACCAATCCCTGTGGCTCCTGCAGCACACTATTTCTGTGGAGGGATACTTTCCACAATCGATGGTGCCACCGATATCCGTAATTTATTTGTTGCAGGAGAAGTTGCTTGCTGTGGGTTACATGGCGCAAACCGTCTTGCTTCAAACTCACTACTGGAAGCTCTTGTTGTTGCCTATAAAGCAGCCAACCACCCCTGTAACAGTGACCCTGTGGATTTCCCCATAATTCCTGAGTGGCGTCTTATGGGCGTATTCAACGAAAACGAATGGGTGATAATTAGCCATAACCGGGAAATCATCGGGACAATTATGCAAGGGTACGCTGGTATTCGTCGCAGCCGCAGATTGTTAAAATATGCACTTTCGAGGCTGGAGAACATCTATAACGAAATCAATAATTTCTATCAACACAATGCAGTGCGAAAAGAAGTGGTGGAAACAAGAAATATGGCTGTTATTGCCATTGCAGTGGTACGCAGCGCACTGATGCGAAAAGAAAGCCGCGGAGCTCATTTTCTGATAGATAATCCGGAAAGAAACGATCTGGGTTATAAGCATGATACGATTATTTAGTGAAATGGTTAAGTAGTTAACGGGTTAACAGGTTAGTTAGTGAAACATCTTTACATCATCGGTTATATGGTTTTAACCATTGTGGCGAAGCATTACCAAATCTTCAAGACCATTGTAATTCCTACTCAGAAATCACCAAGAGCTTTGTTTCACCTTTCCACCTTTCCACCTTTACATTCTTTCACTATTACACCTTTCCACCTCACCAATATAAAGGGGTTATTTAGTATAATATGAACAGCATATTCATCACATTTGAAGGAATTGAGGGAAGCGGAAAAAGCACTCAGGTAAAATTGCTAACTAAGGCACTCACTGCCCTTAATCTGCCTTACATCACCACTCGTGAACCTGGGGGAACCCCAATTTCGGAAGCTATTCGCACTTTGTTACTAAACCCGGAATTCGCAGAAATGAAACCTGAAACAGAATTACTGCTTTATTGTGCCAGCCGTGCCCAACACACCGGCGAGCTAATTTTACCTGCCCTGGCAGAGGGGAAGATTGTTATCTGCGATCGCTATTACGATTCCACCTATGCCTATCAGGGTGCAGCGAGAGCACTGGACGAAAATCTGATAGATACCTTAACACAATTCGCCACTTATGGCAGAATTCCTGATATCACTTTTTTGATAGACCTGCCGGTGCATGTGGGTCTTAATAGAATTAAAGAGCGAAAGCTGGATAGACTGGAGCTGGAAGACTTCGCTTTTCATGAAAAAGTTCGCCAGCAGTTTTTATCTATTGCCAATAAATGCCCTCTCAGATATATTGTTCTTAATGGCTCGGATGAACCGGAGATTATTCATCAAAATATTATCTCTGCCTTGCAACCTCTTATAGGAGAAAGAAATGATTAGACCCAAACAAAAGCTTGCGCTGATTTCAATTATCAGCATATGGGCTCTTAGTGCCCTGCTTCTAACTGTGGCTACAAATGCTTATGCGCAGAATAGACCTCAGAGCGCAAACCTGTATTCTCAAATACAACTCTTTAGTGAAGTATTACAAAAGCTGAAACAATCCTATGTTACGGAGCTATCCGACGAGGAACTAATCAAGGCTGCCATCGTGGGAATGCTGGGTTCCACAGATCCACATACCACCTATTTCACCGAATCTGAATTTAAAGATTTTACTACCAGCACTAAAGGTTCATTTGGTGGCTTGGGTATCCAAATAGACAAAATTGGCGATTATATCACAGTGGTATCCCCCATCGAGGGAACACCTGCTTATCGGATGGGTATTACTGCCGGAGACAAAATAGTAAAGGTAAATGGCGAATCCGTGGTAGGTTTTTCCACTGAAGAAGCTATCAAACGGATGAGAGGTGATGTTGGCACAAAAGTAGATATTACCATCAGCCGTCCCGGATTAGCTGAACCACTTGTGTTTAGTATTACCCGCGAAACTATCAAGATAAAAAGTGTCCCTTACAGCTTCAAAATGTCCAACGGGGCAGGATACATCCGCATTACCCAGTTTAGCGAAAACACAGTTACAGAGCTTCGCTCTGCCTTAACCGCTTTGGAAAGCGAAGGCATAATCGGTTTGATTATCGACCTGCGCTTTAATCCCGGAGGGTTACTGGATCAAGCTGTGGACACAGTGAACGAATTTATTGGTCAAAACCGTCTGGTAGTAGAAACCAAAGGGCGCACAGAAAATAAACAGCTTTACACCCGTTACAATACCAAAGAACGAAACTATCCCGTAATTGTATTGGTGAACGAAGCCTCTGCCAGTGCTTCCGAAATTTTTGCAGGAAGCCTACAGGATTGGGACAAGGGTTTGGTTATGGGCAAAAACACCTTTGGCAAAGGCAGTGTGCAACAGCTTATCCCTCTATCCAATGGTAACGGAGTAAAGATCACCACCAGTTACTACTATATTAAAAGTGGACGCTGTATCCACAAAATGAGTAATGACAAGCTGCTAAAAGGGCAGAAACTGGACGATGAAGACCTCAAAAAAGAAGAAGACAAAAACCATCAACAGGTTTATTATACTGCTACTAACCGCAAAATGTATGGCGGTGGAGGCATTCAGCCCGATATAATATTTGAAAGCGACCTGTTAACCATGTTTGGGGCAGAATTACGCCGTAAAAATGTATTCTTCAATTTTGCTGTGGACTACCTGGTGCAGCATGATCATAAGATTGCCAATAACTTCGAAGTGGATAAAAAGATTTTTACCGATTTTCTTGATTTTGCCAAAAAACAAGACATAAAATACACTCAGGCAGATCTGGATAGCACCGATTCCTATATCCGTAATACTCTTAAAAGCGAGATGGTTAGGAAGGTAAAGGGCGAGCAGGAAGCCTATAAAATTACCATAGCACAAGATAAGCAGTTAATGCAGGCAATGGAAATGTTCGATCGTTTCAAAACCCTTAAAGAAATGTTTGATTACGCCGAGCTTATAGGTAGGGAAAAAACAAAGGTGGAAAAATGATAACTGAAAGCACTCTCCACAACATGCAGATTTTCGTGGCTGACGATGATGAGATAAACCTGAAGCTAATCAAAACAGTTTTGTCTCAAGCCGGCTACAAGAATATCCGTTTGTTTCAATCTGGAAAAGCCATGCTGGCGGATATACGCCACAACTGTCCAGATCTATTACTGTTAGACATCATGATGCCTGGTTTTAGTGGCTACGAGGTTTTGGAATGGATAAAGCGGGATCCAACCCTGGAACACATTCCCGTTATTATGATTACCGCAGCTTCTTTGGATGAAAACCTGGAGCCTTTTAAACGTTCTTTCGAGCTTGGTGCCATGGACTACATCAGCAAGCCTTTTTCTAATATGGAGCTAACCCTTAGGGTGAGATCTGCCTTGAGGCTGGAGCATTCACGTCAAGCCCTGGAAGCTGCATCCATAAAAATCTCATCCTTGGAAAAACTTCTTCCAATTTGCAGCTATTGCAAAAAAGTGCGCTCCGACAAGAATTACTGGCAGGAAGTGGAAGTGTATATCTCCGAACATACAGATACTATGTTTTCGCACTCCATTTGCCCGGATTGCTACCAAACACACGTAAAACCGCAAATAGAAAGCCTGAAAAGAAACAAATAAATCCATTTATCCAGCGCATAAGCAGGAATCTCTTCTTGCTTATGCGCTGTCTTTTTTTTTGCTTGCTTTCATTTCGAGTTTGTTCAATTGTAAGAGAGCCTGTTTTTTTACCACCGAGAACACCGAGAACACCGAAAACACCGAAAACACCGAGAACACCGAATTTACTGTAAGCATCAAACAAAACCCTTCGATATTCAAACCCCTCTTTTACTCTTTTACTCTTTTACTCTTTGTAAAAATCAACTCTGCTTTTCTTTGCTTTTCTGAAGCTTTTCTCTGTGTTTAAAAAAAGAAATCTTCGCTTTATTCTCCATTTTCGCTACAAAGCACATCACTCGTATGTAGGGAGTCTTTTTTTTACAAAGAGTAAAAGAGTAAAAGAGTAAAAGAGAGTAATTAGCAAGAAAGATGTTTCACCTTTCCAACACATTCTTACCACCGAGAACACCGAATTTACTGTAAGCATCAAACAAAACCCATAACTCTTCAAACCCCTTTTTCCTCTTTTCTCTTTTACTCTTTGTATAATCAACTCTGCTTTTCTGAAGCTTTTCTCTGTGTTTAAAAAAAGAAATCACCGCTTTATTCTCCATTTTCGCTATAAAGCACATCACTCATATGAATGGAATCTTTTTTTACAAAGAGTAAAAGAGTAAAAGAGAAAAAGAGAGTAATTAGCAAGAAAGATGCTTCTCGAATCCACCCAAATTTTTGCCACCAAGAACACCGACAACACCGAATATACATAAGCAACAAACAAAACCCATAAATCTTCAAACCCGTCTCCCTTAACTTTTAACTTTTAACTCTTAACTCTTCCCCCACCTTTCCTTTTTTTTACGGAGGATCGGAATCCTCCGCTACGTTGACACCTTTCCAACTAATAATATCCCTTGCAAAACCCCACTAATCGCTTATCTTATAAATAAAAAACCAGATATGGAGAAGTGAACCATGAAAAGCATAATTATATTAGCCATATTACTGATAGCAGCAATAAGCCTTGCTGCACATCCTGCAAGTTCGGTGAAGCTTAGCTACGATGCCAAAACCCAGGTTTTAACCGTGAATTATGAACACAGTGTAAAAAATCCTGTTGATCATTACATAGATTCTATGGTAATCAAAATTGCCGGTAAAGAAAGAATCACTCAGCTTTTTAGTGCACAGGAAAGTGCTACCGGAGGCAGCTTGGTTTACAAATTGCCGGGTGTAAAAAGCGGAACAGTTATAGAAGCAGTTAGTAGCTGCAATAAAATGGGGAAAAAGTCTGCTAAGCTAACCATTCAGTAGCGCTATTCATCCCCATTCCCTCTCCTGTCATAGGAGAGGGATTTTTTTTTGCTTGTCATTCCGGACTTAATCCGGAATCTATTAAACTGGATTCCTGCATTCGCAGGAATGACAAAATAAACCTCTACCCATTTAGTTTGAAAGAGAGCTTAAAAGAAAGCCACAAAAAAAGGGCAAGGATAAATCCAAGCCCTTATCATTAAATAGCTTATATTTATTATACCATTTTTATTGCTTTCTTAGGGCATTTAATTACGCACTGCTCACAGCCAATACAGGAATCTTTGTTAATAGTATGAAGTTGTTTCACTTCTCCAGTAATAGCTTGAGTGGGGCAGATTTTAGCACAGATGGTACAGCCTATGCATTTCTCAGCTTCAATTTCTGCTTTTTTCCGTTTACCTGCCTTAAGATCAAGAATGGCTTTTGTGGGGCATACCGATGCGCACATTCCACAGTCTATGCATTTCTCATAATCGATACGGGCAAGGTTGTTAACCACAGTTATTGCCTGAACAGGGCATTTACGGCTACATAAACCGCAGCCAATACAAGGCTTTTCGGTTCCGCAAAGCTGTTTTGCCAAGGGAAGTTTAGCTTTTGAACTGCAATCAATATAAACATGGCGGTTTTCGGCAATTAACAGAATCAAGTTTCGGGGGCAAGCTGTTACGCAAGCTCCGCAGCCGGTACACTTCTGTGGGTCTATAATCCGCATACCATGTTCATCTATTGAAATGGCATCAAACTTACAGGCAGCCTGGCAATCGTTAAAACCAACACAGCCCCAGGAGCAAAGATTTGGTCCATCGGCAATGTTTACGGCGGATTTGCAGGATTCGATGCCTTGATAGGCATATTTCCATTTAGTATTGGTTTTGCCACCGCTACTGCAATGGATCACAGCAATCTTTCTATTCATCGCAGATACTTCTTTACCCATAATCCGGGCAATTTTAGCAGCCGTATCTGGACCACCGGGAGCGCATAAACTTACATCCACTCCTTCGTTAACAATAGAATCTGCATAACCTGCACATCCTGCCTTACCGCAAGCACCGCAATTAGCACCCGGAAGAGCAGCGATTATTTGTTCCACACGTGGATCAAGCTTTACTTCGAAAACCTTGGCTGCAAAAGCCAGAACCAGACCAAATATTAAACCCATAGCACCTAAGATGGCTACGGGAATACCGATGGAAGAACCCATTGAAGCAGCAAGAGGAAGCACTAAATACATCGTCATTTTCTTATTCCTCCCTTTAAATCTTCATGCCCATGAAGCCATAGAAAGCCAGCGCCATGATACCTGCCAAAATTAATCCGCTGGGCATGCCGCGCATGCTTTTGGGCATATCCACCATTTCCAGCCGTTCTCTAATTCCTGCCATGGCAAGAAGCACAAAAGTGAATCCTACTCCAGATAGGAAGCCGTTTAGAACAGACCAAATGAAATTGTACCGACTGCCATCTGCAAGCGGGGTAATATTCAGGATTGCAACCCCAAGTACTGCACAGTTGGTGGTAATAAGTGGCAGATACACACCCAAAGATTTATACAAAGCAGGGGATTTCTTTTGAATCACCATTTCCACAAATTGCACCAAAGCCGCTATAGTAAGGATAAATGCAAGGGTCTGTAAGTATTCCAAACCATAGGGCACCAGCAAATATTGGAAAATCAAATAGCAAAAGGCAGAGGCAAGAGTCATAACAAAGATCACCGCCATACC
>JAQVMI010000058.1 GCA_028703735.1 Candidatus Cloacimonadota bacterium
CCTGCTATGCTGCGACCACCATGCTACTCCACGCATCAGTCCTTGCCACCAAAAAAATCCGAGACAATATCAAAGCTAATAACGGTGGCAATGACTCCTGCTAAGAATGCGACAATTTCAAGGCTATCAACGGTGGCAATGACTCCTGCTAAGACAGAGACAATTTCAAGGCTATCAACGGTGGCAATGACTCCTGCTAAGCTACGACTACCAAAGAAAGCCAAAAAACTTGACATTATCTTCGTTTGCCTATGTTTGCTCTGCGGGAGAATAAGAATGTATAATATAATTAACGTATGGGAATATCAATCCGGAATGGATGCAGCCATTAGCTACATCCATGCAAAGTGGGGTAATAAAGAGAACTTAAACTTTTACCACGATGCAATTATTCATTCCTCAAAGGCTGGAGATAGCCTTCCGCAGTTTTACCTGATATTAGAAGGTGAAAGGGTTGCCGGTTGTTATGCTCTATTAGTGAACGACCTGATAAGCCGTCATGATCTGCTTCCTTGGCTTGGTTGCCTTTTTGTGGAGCCGGAGTATCGCGGTAAAAAAATGGGGAGTAAAATGCTGGAGCATGGTTTGGTAATGGCAGGACGTATGGGCTTTGCCAAAGCATATTTAACTACCGATCATGATGGTTATTACGAGAAATACGGCTGGATTAGAATGGAAGATGGCTATAACTTCCAGGGAGAACAAGGGAGGATATTTTGGCACACAACCTAAAACTGATGAATAGCTTGGGCTTACGAAAAGAGACTATGGATGACTATGTCCAGGTGGAAAACCTTACTCGCGAAGCATTTTGGAATGTGCATGTACCAGGCTGTAACGAACACTACTTGGTAAAGGTATTGCGTGATTCGGAAGACTTTTTGCCAGAGCTGGATTACGTTGCAGAGCTTGATGGAGCTTTGGCGGGCAACATAATGTATGCAAAAAGCATCGTGAAGAACGAAGACGGAGATATATATCAGGTTTTAACCTTTGGCCCGGTAAGCGTATTGCCCAAGTACAAATTTATGGGCATAGGCAGTGCCCTGATAAAGCATACTTTGGTGCTGGCTAAAGAACTGGGATACAAAGCGGTGCTAATCTATGGAGATCCGGAATATTATCAGCGTTTTGGCTTTGTGGCAGCGGAAGAATTTGGCATCAAAGGCAGATATGGCTTATTCTCTCCTGCTTTACAGGTGTTGGAATTGGAGAGCGGACACTTGCAAGGGGTAAGCGGAGTATTTTATGAAGCGGATGTTTATGAGCTTGATGAAGCAGCAGCGGAAGCATTCGAGGCAACATTTCCCCCCAAACTAAAGACAGAAACAGCTTCGCAACTAAGGTTCAGAGAATTACTTAGCCAAAGCCACGAGTGATCTTGGATTTAACCCAGATTAAGGCAACAAGGTTTGTAAGGATACTTACAGGATTGGCAGAAATAGAAAACTCATTATTACAAGCTCTGCCAAATTTATCTTGCCAAAATCCCTAACTGCGAAATAATGGCAAAAACTATAGGAGTTTAACATGACAGATAAAGAAAAAGATGCCTGCAACTGTGGTGAAGAGCACGATCACGATTGCGGTGATGAAGATTGCAATTGCGAATCTAACACCATAACTTTGGACATGGAAGATGGAACCCAAAAGGACTTTAATGTTCTGCACATTTTGGAACACGAAGGCAAGCAGTATATTGCATTAGCCGAGCTTGATTCCGACGAATACGATATTCTTTGCTTCTCTGAAGTGGATGAAAGCGTAGAGCTTACCATCATCGAAAATGATGTGGAATACAATGCTGTTGCAGATCTGTTCGATGAAGTTTTCAGTGCCGAATTTGACGATACAGAAGATCAGGACGAAGAATAGTACATCCGTTTTTTAAGATAAGCTTCGCAATAATCTGTTGCTAAAGTGGTATAGGCAATAGATTTATTTAAAGATATTAAGCTGCGCTTTTTAAAAAATTTGAAGCGCAGCTTTTTTTTCGTAATGACTACCGCCATCGGCTGTCTGCACACGAGGCGTGTGCAAGTACGATCCTGTTGCAACGTTCAGCACCCCAGCACTCCATCACTCCAGCACTTCTTGCCAGACACCTTGATAGAAATAATCTTGAAGGTAGTATTGCAAGGAGATACTGAAGTCCATTCCGCCGCAGAAATGGAGACTTATTCAAGTTTTCAAAGGCGAAATCGACTCCAGCACTCCAACACTCCAGCACTCCATCACCCCAGCACACCAACACCCCAACACTCCCGCACTCAAAACACTTGACGAAATTTACAGGCTTGGGGAGATTGACGAATATTTGAATACAGGAGTGAAATCTCATGAAGGCAGATCTGATAATTAGCAATATAAAAGAACTGGTTACCCTTGCAGGGCTTGAAAAACCGCGTGCAGGCTACCTTATGGAAGACCTCGTGATAGTATATGAAGCGGGTATTGCCATAAAAGACGGTATGATATTAGCAATTGGTTCTAATGCAGAGATTATGGCAGAATACCAAAGTAATGAAGAAATTGATGCCACAAACATGCTGGTAACTCCCGGATTTGTAGATTGCCATACTCATCCCGTTTTTGTACACACACGAGAGGATGAATTTGCTTTGAGGTTAAATGGCATAAGCTATGTGGAAATTGCCAAGGCAGGAGGCGGGATTCGTTCTACAATTGCTTCCACCCGTGATGCTTCCGAAGATCTGCTTTTCGAGCTGGCTGCAAAACGGATAAACAAAATGATCCGCCAGGGCACAACTACTCTGGAAGCGAAAAGCGGCTATGGACTTAGCACCGAAAGTGAGCTTAAGCAGTTAAGGGTTATTGATAGGCTAAATAAAGAGCTTCCCATTAACATAGTTCCCACTTTTATGGGAGCTCATGAATTCCCTTCTGAGTACAAAGATTCCCACGAAAAATACCTTGATATTCTGTGCCACGAAATGATTCCCGCTGTTGCAGAACAAGGGATTGCCGAATTTTGCGATATTTTTACCGAAGCGCATGTTTACAGCATAGCCGAATCCCGCAGAGTGCTTCAATGCGCCTTGGATAACGGTTTGAAACTAAAGATGCATGCAGACGAAATTGAAGCAATAGGAGGAGCTGAACTTGCAGCAGAAATGGGTTGTGTTTCTGCCGATCATCTGGGAGCTGCCAGTGATGCGGGTATTGAAGCTTTGCACAAAGCCGGAGTAATTCCGGTGTTATTACCTGCCACCCTGTTTTCGCTGCGGTCAAAAACCTATGCCCGCGCCAGGGATATGATGGAAAAAGGGCTGCCAATTGCCATTGCCAGTGATTTCAACCCCGGAAGTTGCAATTGTGATTCCATGCCTTTTACAATGACTTTGGCTTGTCTGCAAATGGGTATAAGCCCTGCCGCTGCTTTAACAGCTTCCACGATAAATGCAGCTTTTACCATTTCCCGTGGAGATAGGGTGGGTTCGTTGCAACCTGGAAAAGTGGCAGATTTACTTATTTGGGATATTCCCGGTGTGAATTTCATTCCCTATCACATCGGTTCTTCTGCAATTCACAGAGTAATCAAAAGCGGTAAGAGCGTAATAATTGAAAACTAATATACTTAGCAATTATCAGATCATCCAAAATCTGCACCGTTCCAGCAGGTTTAGCATCTATCTTGCTACTCAGATGGATAATAATAGAACTGTGCTGATAAAAACCCCTGATGCCATCAGAATTAACGATGCAGAGCTCAATTCTGTGCTTTTATCGGAAATTGCAGCACACAGTAAACTGAATCACCCTCGTATTAGAGCCTGCTATCACAGCTTTACAGATGATGATACAGCCTTTATGATTGGCGAGTACTACGAAGGTAAATCGCTGGTTAGGTGTTTAGGAGATGGTGAGGGTCCCAAAGATTTGGAAACTGCTTTGGGCTGGATAACAGATATTCTGGAAGCATTGGCACATGCGCAAGCACAAGGGATTCTGCATTTGGGATTGAACCCTTACAACATAATTGTAGATAAAAACAATCACCTAAATCTGATAGGTTTTGGCAAATCTCCCAAGGCTTTTTTGCACGGAGAGGAAGATTTTTCTACCTATCATCCCATCCTGTTTGCTGCTCCGGAATTATTTCAGGCAGGCATTGCGCTTCCTGCTTCGGATGTTTTTTCTTGTGCTGTGCTTGCTTACTTCATACTATGTGGGGTGCTACCCTGGCGTATTGATCTTCAGCTAAGCTTCGAAAAGCAAAAAAACCAAAGCCTAAGCCGTGCTGTTATCATGCCAGAAATTCTTAAAAAGCAGGTGCCGGATTGGTTATTTGCCATCTTATTGCAATGTTTGAAGCTGGATCCGCAGCAAAGGCTGAATTCTGCCGCGGAAATGCTATTTGCCATAAACAGCAATAGGGGAGAGCAATTAGCTATTATTAGCCCAAGCAGTGATTCTATCCATACTGTGCAACCTGAAGTAGAGCCCTCAATCGAAATAGCAGAACCGGAAGAAAACACTTTAAGCCAGCCAGAAATACCTGTAGCAGAGCCACAAGTTCCACAGCAAACCGCAGAAATGGGTAGTGATACTACGGAAGAATATCTGCAAGCAATTCCGGAAGATTTATCTTCTATCTCCAGTTTACTAAATGATTTGGCAAGTGAAGCAGAGCCCGTAGCGGAAGAAGATATTTTGCCGGATATAATATTGACAGAGCATCCGGAACCGGAACCCGTAACTCCAGAGGATAGATGGCTACCCCATGCTGCTGCAAAGGAAGTGATTCCCCAAGTAGAACATATCCAGGAACCAAAACCAAATACTCCACCTCCGCTACAAACATATAAACAGCACGTGAAACAAGAGGAAGAGAATGCGGAGATAAAGGAAACCAAAAGCCTGAAGAAAACCTTTAGAGCTCTGTTAATTCTATCTGCACTTGTAGTTATTTTTGTGGTGGTTAAATACTATGTTTTGCAGCCAAAACCCAAGTTTAACACCGAAGAGGAAACTACAGAAATTACCGAAACAGAAGCTGCATCTTTTGAGTCAAACAAACTTGTTTCCATGATTCTTGTTCCAGCCGATACACTTGTGATGGGTAGCATTTCTCCAGATGCAGATGATGACGAATTTCCCCTAATAACCATTAAGGTGGATGCCTTTTATATCTCGGAAAAAGAGATCACTCAGGCAGAATGGCAGATGGTTTCTCCTCATAATCCCTCTCAATTCAAGGATAGCGATTTACCTGTGGAAAACGTCAGTTTTTATGATGCCATAGAGTTTTGCAATGCCAAAAGCAGCAAGGATGGTTACAAACCTTGTTACGAATATTATGATACGGAAGTAGTGTGCGATTTTGCTGCTGATGGATATCGCTTGCCCACAGAAGCAGAATGGGAGCTTGCCTCAAAATCTGGTATGCAGCGGGATTTTAGCCTGTTTAGCGGTAGCAACAATGCAGATGAAGTTGGCTGGTACAATAGCAACAGCAATGCAAGAAGCCATGCCGGAGCACAGAAAAAGCCGAACCAATTGGGAATATATGATCTTAGCGGTAATATGTTCGAATGGGTTTGGAATTGGTATGCACCGTATTCCTATAAAATAGCAGATCCCTTCAATGGTCCCAATAGCGGTACAGATAAAGTTATTCGGGGTGGATCCTGGTATCATCCAATGTCCGAAATGCGGGTAAGCAATAGGAACTTTGCCAAACCCTACACCAAAGCAGGATTTATCGGATTTAGGGTAGTTAGAACTGCGCAGTGAGCTGGGTTTTTATCACCGCAAACACCGAAAGAACCAAATGCAACGACAGCTTCCGACCTACATCTCTTCCCCAGGCTGCATTACCATTCCCAATAAACCTTCCGCTTCCAGCTTTTTCACAAACTCTTCGGGATTGGCAATAATAGCAGGAAAGGTGTTGTAATGCATGGGAATAGCAATATCTGGTGTAATCATTTTTACGGCTAACACAGCATCATCAATATCCATGGTGTAATTGCCACCAATGGGTACCAATAGATAGTTTATCTTGAACATTTCACCTATCATTTTCATATCGCCAAAGATGCCTGTATCGCCACAATGATATATCGTAACCCCATCAACTTCTAAAATAACGCCTGCTGCCAAGCCTCCATACAAACCATCCGGGGTCATGGATCCATGCAATGCCATGGTGAGTCTCAATTTGCCAAAATCGTAGGTAAAAGCACCACCAATCTGCATTGCATGCACTTTATAACCTTTCTTGGCTACATAGGAAGCAAGCTCTGAAACGCAGATAAACACAGTGTTATTCATGTTTGCAATACTAAATGCATCACCCAAATGATCTCCATGTGCATGGGTTAACACAATGTAATCCGCCTGCAAGTGTTTGGCTTTTATGGGAGCGAGAGGGTTTTTATCTACATAGGGATCTATTAATATCGTAATGCCATTATTGGTTACAATTTTGAAAGCAGAATGTCCTAAATATGTTAGTTTCATTGCTTACATCTCCAATTTCTTTTATAGATATAGTAAGGGTTTCCTGGGTAAAGTCAAGCACGATTTTTTTTTGATATCATCACGTTGTTGCCATGTCAAGTTTCCTAAGTCGCGGATCTCTCAGGGGTGTCAATCTCTTAGATTGACACAGCGAGCGTAGCTCGCTTTAAATACATGCGACTATGTCGCTTCTGCCAATCAGGAGATTGGCAGCCCAAAAGCATTGCTAAAAAGGATTGGGTTACAAACCCAATCTAACAACAGGATAAAAATCCTATGTTACGGTTTTGAACCGGCTAAAAAGCTTTTAGTGATTTCCCTTATAACCCAAGAGGCAGCCATCATACCCATTATGGCAGGCATATAACTGATGGAACCGATGGTTTTGCGTTGCCTTCCCCGATTAATGATAAGTTCATCGGGGCTATCGATATCTTCATCTGGTTTGGTGGGTAACTCCGAAGAATAAACACAGGGGAATCTTCCACGTATGCCACGTCTGCCCAAAAACTTGCGAACCCTTCTTGCTAAGGGGCAATTGAAGCTTTTATCGATGGTGGATAGATGAATTTTGGAGGCATCCATCCTGTTGCCTGCTCCCATAACAGCGATGAACTTTTTCTCGGAGAGAACCAAGTGTTCCAGCATTCCTATTTTTGGTCCCAGGCTGTCTATGGCATCAATTATGTAATCAGCCTCTTTTAGCAGTTCTTCTCTGTTTTCCGCATCCAAAAACACTGTGTGGCAAAGGATTGATGCTTGGGGATTTATATCTAACAAGCGTGCTTGCATAACCTCTGTTTTGGGTTTTCCTATATTGCTGAAAGTGGCAATAATCTGTCTATTCAAATTGCTGGGACCAACAGTATCGAAATCTATCAGAATGAACTTGCCAATGCCGGAGCGCACCAAAGCTTCAGCAGCATAGGAACCAACTCCACCCAAACCAACAATAGCCACGCAGGTGTTAGATAATTCTTGCATTGCTTGCTTGCCTATCAATAGCTCTGTGCGCGAGAAATCTGTCATACAAACTCCGTAGGTAAAATAAGTTCTGCGCTCTTTTGTTGTCGGTTCAGCAAATCCTGCACCGAAATACCGCTTAGCTCCGAACAAGCTTCAACCAGGTTTATAAGGCGTAGCAAAGGATTTGTTTCTCCTGTTTTTACATAGTATTGGGTAATATCTGTTTCGAACATAATGTGCGGGTAGTTTAGCATAGCAAGCAGTAAATCGAATTTATCTTCCTTTAGCAAACGAGAACTAATGGTAAACACCGGTTTTAGAGAGGATAGCTGTTCAAAACCTTCCTTTGAGCCAGCATAACCATGCACAAGGTAGGGCAGGGAGTATTGCTTAATGGTTTCACAGGCTTCACTTTGGTGACCCACTATATGCAAAACCACAGGTAAGGCAAAGCTTACGGCAAGCTGCAATTGTGCCCTAAATACTTCACGCTGCCAATCTATCTCTGGATTTCCGTTATCCAAGCCTATTTCACCAATTGCCCAGATGGTTTTTGCTTCGCAAAGCTGCTTAATCAGTGCCAAATCCAGATCGCATTCGTCAAAATTGGGGTGAATTCCTGCGCTAAAAATTATGCGTTTATCGGGATTCTGCCTATGCCAAATTAATTCATTTTTGCGCAAAACCGACGAGACAAAGCTGCTGATTCCTTTTTCTGTAGCATCTTGAAGCAGGGGAAGCAGGGGAATTTTTTCGGACAAATTGGCTAAATGGCAATGGGCATCGAATAGTTTCATATCTTTAGCTCCGGCATAAGATTGGATATTTCTGTGGCTGCACGGCATCCTGCTTTACCATCCAGGGGATCTATCAGGGTGCTGATTACAGCTTTGCGAATGGGGGATGTTTCTTTGGCGGTTTTTACTGCTGTATCAATAGCCAAAGGCAGCTCTGCAAAGCTATCTATCCTGATAGATATCCCTTTGATAAGCTCTATCACATCATCTAAAGTTCGCTTGGTTGGGGGGATGCTGAAGGTGATTATTGGCTTGTCCACTATGCAAAATTCTGCTATCAGGCTGTTTGTATCACCAATGCATACGTCAGCAAGCAGCAGATAAGGATAAATATCCATTGCTTCAATGTAGCAGAGATTGGCTTGCTGCTTAAAATAGTTCTTATAGAAATCGCTCATGCGGGGATGCAATGTTACCAAAACATTGTAGTCACCCGTAATAGAATCAACTTTGGAATACCATTTCTCAATTGCACTCATCTGTGAACCATCCCAGGTGGAGGAAAACAGCAGGATAGTTTTTTGGGGATCAAGATTCAGATCCTGCCTTAGCTTGCTTAACATTTGCGGAGTGTAGGATCCATCGAAAAGTGAATCGCTTTTAGGGTA
>JAQVMI010000059.1 GCA_028703735.1 Candidatus Cloacimonadota bacterium
CAACTTCCAGCTGCTATCTCCACAGTTTCGGTAAATAGCTGCTTCCTGATTCGTAAAGAGCTCATTCTGGCACTTTCTGTTTCGGATGTTATGCTTAGCAATTCCTGTTTCACAGTGTGGTAACCACTTTGAACCAAGGGTCCGGCTACCATATTTACCGCAAGAACCAATAAAACCGCAAGCACTGCCCCAAGTATCTTTGTGGAACGGGTAGCCAATACAAAATAGCTAATGGCAAAGAATACCCCTGCCGACAGCATTGCAATTCTTGCTCCTGCAATGGTGAAAACAGAATACATCGCCAAAGCTAAAAAGCCACAGATTACCTTAAGCAACATACTTTTGTGTATTTGGGTAATGAAAAGCACAAAAGGCAACGGTATTAAAAAGAAGGCTGCCAAATTGTTTTCGTTATGAAAGGGACCAGTTGGTACAAAGGTTGTATCTCCATAATAACGTGAAATGGGTAGATGATTGAAACTGGTAATCTCCCAAAACGCAGTAACCAGATACAGGCAAAATATTATAAAAAAGAACCAGGGACTAAGCCTTAGGATAGCCTTGTTTCTAAATAAGCCGCTGAATACCATGAAGATGGCTAAATTGATAAAGATTATCATGATATACTGCATAGCATTACTCGCATCTATAGCCCAATTATAGCTTAGCATTGCATAGGCTAACCAAAACACTAAAAATATGATAGGGGCATAATTAGCTTGATTTATTACCTTGGTTTGGGGGTGCACAAAAGCATACAAAACACAAAGCAACACACTTATCAGCAATACAATGGTGTTGTAAATGGCATACACAGCAAAAAACTGCATAAAAGCGAGCAATATCAAAATTGCATATATGACACTTTTGGGATTGGTAAAGCTTATAGCTTCCATTTTTACAGTATTACTTGCGAGCGAAAACAGTCCTGATGATTTCCTGAATTTTATCACTGTTCTGCACAAAAAGCCGCTCTTTAATCAGAGCCAGACAACAAGCGATCATAAATGCAGCAAAGGTCGACAGGATAACAGTGATAGCTCTTTTGGGTTTGGAGCGCAAACCTGCCAATTGAGGAGGATCCAGCACTTCGAAGGTTGGAAGGTCTTTCAGCTCTTCCAGTTTTGCCAGCTCAAACTGTGGATACAGGTATTCTATCACCTTTTTCTTAATCTCTACATTTATCATCATTTGAGCGTATTGCATACTAAGATCGGGAATTCTATCAATCTGCATTACGTAGCGAGGGACAAGCTTAGAATCGCTACTCTCTATCTCTTTCAGTTTTTGGCTAAGTACTTTCTTCTTTTCCGCAAGAGTTAACAAAGTAGGTGAGTTTTCTGCATATTGAGTTCTGGCAAGGTCATATTCAATTTCGGCTTTAATATATTCTGCAGATTGTTCACCGTATAGCGAAACCATGGCTTCGGTTTGCTTATCCAGGGCTATTGAACGGTTTTTCACCTGGAAATCCCTTATTGCAAGACCCAGTGAATCGGCTTCCCGCATGTGCTTATTTACCTGTAGTTGCAAGAATTCTCTTTTCTGTTTACCCTTGCTCATCCTGTTGCTTAGGTTATATTTGGCGAGGTTATCTATGTAGTATTGCACGATATCCCTGGATAGGGTTTTGCTTCTTGTTTCGGCACTAATCCTCACAACTTGGCTTTCTTCGTCGTAAGAGGCTTTCAGCACCTTTGTAGTAAGGCTTCGAACTGCAACTTCCCTGGCTTCAAGTGAATCTTCACTTGTGATCTTGAAGTATTTTATTAGCTTGAATTCGTCCACCACTTTCTGGCTGAAAGTGCGGCTTTTCATTATGGTAATAAAATCTATTGCCTGTTCTGCCTTTGAAGTAGTAAACAGGCTTCCACCTGCAAGGTCAAGCAGATTTGTGCTGAATGCTCCTACATCGTTCCCTTCAGAAACAGGCACTATGGTTGCAGTGGATTTCCAGTGTTTGGGAACAATAAGCGAATAGGTTATGGAGCTTATTGCCGCTATTACGGTTAGCCAGATCACCAATTTTTTGTTTTTGGCAATCAACAGGGCAAGATCAAGGATTCCCAGATCATTATTCATACTTTGTTTTCTCTTCTTTCCTGGTGATAACAGGGCATAACACCCTGCGGATTATTGATCTGCATGCTCTTATTCAATTACCGCTGATTAACAGCTTGCCTTCGGATTCAATTTTTGAGCCAGGCATTTGGATAAGCTTACCTTTTACATTTAGTGTGCTGCCCTTTTTTAGTACTAACGTACAATTTGGCAACAGGGTAAGATCGCCTTCACAAATCACACTGGCTTTTTTCTCTAACACAGTTCTGTTTGATAAGAAAGCAGTAGCATTAAGGGAGTATTTTCCTTTCTTCAGGGTTGCGGGAAGGCTGGAAACCAGCTTTAGCAGCTTACCTTCTCCTGCTTCCAATCCCAAACTAATTGTATCCTTATCTCCCATTATCAAAGAGTTATCCAGAGGATTATAAAGGGCTGGATAGGTTCCAAAAGCTCCACTCTGAAAGCTTAAAGATAAGGTTTGAGGATCGAACTGCTTGTAATATGTATCGTAAGAATCGGGATGCACCCTATCTGGATAACGCATGGCATCCTGCATGGTGCCAATAAAATAATCACCCCGTCGATTTACTGCAAAAATCGCCGGAGCACCAGATTCATCCAAATAGTATCCACATTCCACATAGCCTTCGTAGCTGCCCTTTCCTGTTTTGACAACACTGATATCTTTCACGCCATGATTCTGCATTAGCTGATTGCTTTTCTGGTCATTAGTCATTATTGTGGTAGCACCTAACCATTTCCAATTCTTTAACAAAGCTCCATAAAACTTCAGTTCGGGATTCACTTTTTGCGTAATCCCCCAGATTTGATTATCGGTAGAAAGCTCTTTGCCTCCCACCGATCTAATGGCACAATAATTTCCTGCACCTGTGCCGGGATTTACTATGGCTGTGATGTAAAAGCTAAATATACCATCGGGTGCATAGCACAAGGGTAAATAGAACAAGGCTTTTTGGGTTGCCCGCGGAGGTTGTGCCCAAGCTACCCAATATTTTCCATCCCAATTGCCAAATGCTTGCACTACAGGATAGAAAGTGCGTCCCGGTTCAGCATCCGAATAAGCTTTGCTTTCTCTGTAAACTCGTAAAACCTGATGATCTATGGATTCCTGAATGAAATTCTTTTGGTCGGGTGAAAAGTTGCTTTCTGGTTTCACAGGATACATATCGGGAAGGAAGAAGCGTGGTTTTGCCAATTGGCGTGATAAATCTACCTGATTAAACAGGCTTGGGTTTGTGCTATTGGCAAATTTGCGGTATTCAATATCGTAAGTAGCAGACATTAACTGAGGCAAATCCGGCTCTATCAGGCTTTGCAAAATGGCATAGCTGCTAAGCTGAGGCTGGAAAGGCTCATCCTTGGAATACACGTGTTTTATCACATCGCCATGAGGAGTATTCACCAAATCTCTTAACCGCTGATTTATCTTTGTTTTCCAATAAGCGGTATTGGTTCTTAGCTCAAAATGTATTTGATCTTCAATCTCCACATAATCCAAGGTTAAATCGAAACCACCATGCCAATAAAGCCTGGTAAGCAGACTTTGAAGCAGGTATAGCTTATCAAGAGGAGGCGTAGCAGGATTATCATCCAAATCGTCTGTTAACAGCTTGCTTGCCAATAATTCCGGATAACTGAAGGCAAATTTCAGATCAAAGAAATCTGTGGGGCTTCCCTTTATCCGATAATCCTTTAAGGTCAATTTCCCATAATTGCTGCCTTTGGCGGATACAACATTCACCGAGTCGCCAAAATCATAAATTGAACCCAAAAAACCTTGAGGGATAAAGGAAAGCAGCACCTGGCTTTCCATGCTTCGTTGCTCCAGATTACTTATTTTTACCCTGAAGGTTACGTAAAGCGAATCTGTTGCAGGTGCTGGTTGTGAGCTATCTTTCAAAATGTGAAATTCGTTGCCAAGCTTTTGAGCTTTGCCCTTTGAATCTTTCCAGCGGTAGGTTAAATCCGTATAAGCATAGCCTGGTTTATCTTTATTTTTTGCACATTTCCAAGCATAACCATAGGAAGCAGAGTTGTCTGCAAAAAGAGACCCCACCCGTTTGGAAACATGTTTATTATTATCTGCCTGCAAGGTGCCATACCAGTATAGGCTTTGTTCATTATCTCCAGGTTTTACAGAGCTGGAATCGGTAAATTCTGCTTCAAAACGGTAATAATTCGAAGTGGATAAACCCGCCAAAGAAGCACTACGAGGATCGTTGGGATCACTGCTCCAGCTATTATCTATCAGAATTGCATCCATACCGTTATCATCCAATAACTTTAGCAGTGCAGCCAGGTCCTTATCGCTATTATTTGTTTCCATAATCGTGGCATTTAAGCCAAGCTGCTTCATTTTGGCAATAATACCGGCATTGTGCTTATCGAAAAAACCGCTGCCATGACGCACATAGGAATATGTACCCAGGGGAAATTCTTCGGAGTATTTACCGAATAGCGGTAGTAAAACTAACACTAACAGCAGCATTATGCCGCAATTTCTGATAAAGAACGAAGCTTTCATGTTTTCTCCCTTTATTTGTGTTTTACTGGTAATATAAATAGCATCATAAATAGATTTTATGCAGTTAAAGGGTTAATTTCAGCCAGGGATCCAGCACATCAGGCATTTTAATGCTGCCATCAGCTTGCTGATAGGTTTCCAGTAGCGCAATCATCAGCCTTGGAGTAGCCAAGCCGGAGCCATTAAGTGTATGCAAATGCTTCACCTTACCGCTTTCATCTTTAAAACGAATATTGGCACGCCGAGCCTGAAACTCCCCAAAATTACTTACTGAAGACACTTCCAGATATTTTTGTGATCCGGGAGCCCAAACTTCCAGATCGTAAGTACGCTGTGAAGCAAAGGATAGATCGCCGGTGCAGAGATTCAACACGCGATAGTGTAATCCAAAAGCCTGCAAAATAGCCTCGGCATTAGCAAGCATTTCTTCCAGTGCCGTAGCTGATGTTTCCGGCTGCACAAACCGCACCATTTCCACTTTGTTAAATTGGTGCAAACGCTGTAAACCCTTGGTATCCTTGCCATAAGAACCTGCCTCTCTACGGAAACAGGGAGTGTATGACACAAAACACTTGGGTAAATCCCTGGAGAGTAACACTTCATCTGCAAAGAAATTGGTTACGGGAACCTCTGCTGTGGGAATGAGGAATAAATCATCTTCATTCACATGATACATATCATCTTCCAATTTGGGAAGTTGCCCTGTACCGGTCATAGTTTTCCGGTTTACCAAAAGCGGTACCATTAGTTCTTCGTAACCATGTTTTTGCAGGTGAAACTCCAGCATAAAGCTGATCAAAGCACGCTCTAAACGAGCACCTTGTCCGGTATATACAGGAAATCCACTACCCGAAATCTTTGCTCCACGCATCAGATCCAGCAGCTTATTTTGGGTGGCTATTTCCAAATGATCCTTGGGAGTAAAACTAAATGCAGGTTTTTCACCCCAGGTTTTTACTATTTCATTAGAGCTTTCATCACGCCCTACTGGAACTTCCGTTTGGGGAATATTGGGCAAGGTTAACAGCACATTATCCAGATTTGTATTGGCTTCGCTTAAAGCTGCGGAAATCCGTTTCAGATCATTTGCCACTTTGGTCATTTCGTCTATTTCGGCAGTGGCATCTTCCTTTGCTTTTTTCTTATTCGCAATGGTTTGCGACATGGCATTCTGCTCTGCCTTTAGATTATCAAAATCGAATTGCAGCTTGCGTCTCTGTTCGTCTATTGCAATTAAAACTTCCAAATCTGCTTTTTCGTTTTTATTCTTAATCGCTTCCCGCATTATCTCCAGATTATTGCGGATAAATTTGATATCTATCATGTGTTATCTCCTGATATGTATAAATTAGTTATCCTGTTAATGTCTTGTGGTAAACTGCCATTTCCATCATTGAGGTGTCCAAACCATAGCGGTGTCAATCTCCTGATTGACACAAGCCGATCAGGAGATCGGCTTCCCTGGCAATCTTCACCATTTCGATAAAATCCTCTGCTTTCAGCGAAGCTCCGCCAATTAAACCACCATCTATATCTTCGCAGGCTAATAAAAGGGCAAGATTATCTGGCTTAACGCTGCCTCCATAAAGTATGGAAAGATTGGTAGCCACAACCCCTGAATAGTTTTCCATCATCCAACTACGGATAAGGGCATGAACTTCCTGGGCTTGCTCCGGAGTAGCAGTGCGTCCTGTTCCAATTGCCCAAACAGGTTCGTAGGCTATGATGATTTCGGTTCCGGTTTTAAGCGGTACATCTTGTAAACAGCCCTTAAGCTGTGCTAAAACAACTGCCTCTGTCTGATTAGCATCTCGCTGAGCTAAGGTTTCGCCAATACAGACAATTGGTGTAATACCATGAGCAAGCAGTTTTAGCAGCTTGTGTTGAACATTGGCATCGCTTTCATTATGATATTGCCTGCGTTCAGAGTGACCAATTATGCAATATGGCAGGTTTAGAGATTTTAGCATGGCAGCAGAAACCTCTCCAGTGTATGCACCGTCACTATTCAAAGACACTTCCTGGGCAGACACCAGAATATCAGAACCAAAGCTTTCCCTTAGTGCTTCTGCTAAAAAAGGATAAGCAGGAGCTACTACAGGAACTATTGATCCCAATTCCACACCTCTTAAGGCGGAAACAACTTCTTGGAAGAAATCCCGTGTTTCATCTAAACCTTTGTTCATCTTCCAGTTACCGGCTATTATTATCTTGCGCATAAATACACCTCACAATATTATCCTTGTCTAAGCACATTAGTTTGGAAGGCAATATATGGTCAAGACTTTTTTCCATAAGTTGGGAATGTTTAAAGGTTGAAAGAATGGAATAAATGTTAGCAGGAGTCATTGCCATCAATGTTTTGCAACTCTCACTTTTACATAAAACACGATGGCAAGGACTAATGCGGCAGATTATAATGAAAGCTAATTAACTGAAGAACATTCGTTTAGCGCACGCATGAGTCCTTTGCCCCGCCATTAAACGGTGGATACTTTGTCAATTGTGATAGGGGCAAATGACTCCTGACTCACCTGATTATCCTGCATGAAACACGGAATCAATAAGGAATCAATACGGATGAAATCCTTATTGATTCCTTATTGATTCATTAATTGGAGCAAGGGCGATGCTTTTTTGGGGGAAGGCTACGCAGATTTGGCATGGCGCATGCAGAATGAATTTTCCTATTTGCAATCAGCATTGCTACAATCAATAAATGTATATATTGCATAGCGTAACAGATATACAACCATAAAACCGAAGATTAACCTTAGCTTGCTATATATGCCAAAACATAACACTATACAGTTTTACGATATGTTCCTAAGCCCTGATCCTCTTTGCTTTTACCTGCTTGACAAATCAGAGCAGAGTTTTTTTTTGGCGAGGTGGTTTGTTTTGAAGTTTAGGTTTCACACTTAACTTACAATGTTAATGATTCTTAACCATTACAAGCTACCCTCCTGTGGATAACTTGTGGATAACTTTTATAGATGAAGCAATTGGTGGACTTGCAGGATTTTGCTAAGTATCGCTACAGTAAATACATACATAGGCTAAGATGCGTAACTTACTGTAGATTAAAACCATGTGGATAAACTAACGTTTTTAAAGGAATTAGAACTTATGGATCAAGACATTTGGCAGAACATTCTGGATAAATTGGAAGAAAACATCAATCCCCAGAGCTTCAAAACCTGGTTTTCGGATACCAAGTTAGTTGATATGAGTGATACTGCCTTGATGATAAGGGTAGCCACGCAGTTTTCGGCTAATTACCTAAACCAAAACTATAAAGAAGCCTTAAGTGAAATATCTTATAGCTTATATGGTCGTAAGTACGACATCCAGTTTAACACCAATCCCTATAGAACTGTTCACGAAAATAGTGATGTGCCAGATTATAGCGGAAACCGTGTAACTCTTAATGCCAAACTAAACGAACGTTATACTTTCGAGGAATTTGTAGTGGGTAGAAACAATAATTTTGCCTCCAGTGCAGCAAAAGCAGTGGCGGAATCTCCCGGCTACACTTATAATCCTCTCTTTATTTACGGCGAAAGTGGAATGGGAAAAACACACCTGATGCAGGCTGTGGGAAATTTTGTGCTTAAAGAAGGACGCAATTGCTCCATATACTACACTACCTCGGAAGCCTTTACAAACGAGATGATAGATGGTATCAGAGGCAATAAAATGCCGGATTTCAGGGCAAAATTCCGCAAGGTGGATTTGTTACTTGTGGATGATATCCACTTTTTATCACGCAAGGAAGGCACCCAGGAAGAGTTTTTTCATACCTTCAATGCTTTGTTTGAAAGCAAAAAACAGATCGTCTTAACTTCCGATAGACCACCCAAAGATATTCCGGACTTGGAAAAAAGGCTGGTAACACGCTTTGAAAGCGGCTTATTATGCGATCTTAAGAATCCAGATTTTGAAACCAGGGTTGCAATTTTACGCAAAAAAGCAGAACCCGAAAATATTGTGCTTCACGACGATGTTTTCAATTTTATCGCCGATAGCATCACCAGTAGCGTTCGCGCTTTGGAAGGATCACTAATCAGAATACTGGCTTTTTCTTCTTATAACAAGCTAAATCCCGAAGAAATTGACGTAAGCACTGTAGCAGAAATCCTTTCGGATATGATCTCGGAAAAACTAATAAACATCTCCCTGGATGCCATTACCAGACAAGTT
>JAQVMI010000060.1 GCA_028703735.1 Candidatus Cloacimonadota bacterium
ATTGGTAGTGGCGGTAATCTCACCGGCTGTAACGGTTGCACCAGCAATAGCTTGGTTCTGAGTGTTACGTACGATACCGGCAATGGTTCCGATCTGGGTGTATTTGGGGATGGCATTAGAGAAAGCGGGGATGGAGAGGGCTCCACCGGTATAAACAGCTTTCACAGACCATTTGTAAGTGCCATCAGGCAGAGGTCCCCAACCATTGTCTGGGTGTGCTGTGGCAGTGATAGGATCGGCTGTTAGGCTTGTCCAGGCAGTTTCGTTTGTTTCTTGTCCCTGAAGCAGACGCCATACTTTGTAACCCGTAAGGGCACGATCACCACTGTATTCAGCAGGATGTGCAGTTTTGGCAAAGAGGGTACCGTTGATGGTGGTTAATTCAGGAGCTGCGGTAGGAGCAGAATAGCCCACGTAGCCTTGGATATTCCAGTTGTAATCTAAGGTAGGAGCAAGGGCATACAAAGTTGACCATGCGTCGCTACTATAGATCATGTTGCCGAAGCCATCAAGGGCAGGACCGGCATCAGTACCCGCTGGGAATGTGCCAGCTGCGTGAACGACATTATACCCAAACCACAATTCCTGTGCACCGGTAATGGCGACGGGATTGGTTAACATAACGGTGTTATACACATCAAGGGTGGGTGTGAAGGCCTGGTCGGCAACCATTGTGCCGGGAGCAGTGGGGGTTCCACCTGTCCATACGCGAGCACTGAAGGTACCAGCTTGTGCTGGCCACACTTTAAGGGAATAGAGGCTCATTCCGGCATAATCTGCCATAACTGTGGCAGGGAAACGAATGGCAACATCAAAATCTGCTACGCCACCGGTTCCGATGCTGTCATCATTATCACCATCGTAGCTAAGCCATTCACCACCACCGGTTCCAGGAGCCATCCAGGTAACGTTTACATTGTTGCCGGCGACAGCAGCTTGAACTGCAGCAGCAGGAAGGGTTATCTCAGTCATCACGAAGTTTTGGGTGGTGGCTTGGGTACCAGTAATTACCACACCGGCTTGAGTAGCTGTTTGATAGCTGGCTTTTGCACAAGTAACTGTATAAGTTCCTGCATACACACCAAAGCTATAAACACCGCTGGCATTGGAAACACCACTATATTCACCGGCTGTAACAGTTGCACCAGCAACAGGGATATTGGTGTTGAATTCAAGCACGGTACCGGTTAAGGTTCCCATCATGCCTTTATGAATTTCATTCGAGAAGGCAGGAGTGGACATTACGTTATTAGTATAAACCGATTTCACGGCAAATTTGTAAACGCCAGAGGGCAGAGGCTGCCAGGCGTTATCAGTGTAGTTTGTGGGGGTAATGGCTGTGGTTGTAAGGCTGGTCCACAGGGTTTCGTTTGCCTGATTTGCAGCCAGTAGACGCCAAACTTTGTAGCCCAACATGGTGCGATCGTTATCGCTATTGGCTACAGTGAGATTGGGTTCGACAAGTTTGGGATTTGCCACAAGTGCACGGCTGGCAGGAAGTGTGGGATAGCTAACGGGAGCTTTGATATTGGCATTTTTTGCCGAAGTTAGCTGATCAGCACTGAATTTTAACAATCCGGAAGGACCTGCAATGCTGATATCATCCATGAACCATACATACCACATACCATCGCTGGTAGTGTTGGGGTCATCTGCGTGCCAGGCAAGTTTAATTTGCTGTCCGGCATAAGCAGAAAGGTCTATGGAAATAGGTGTGGTGTAGGCGTTCTGTCCACCGGTAAGGGTGGTGGCATCCCACAACACTGTCCAATCTGTTCCACCATTGGTGGATAATTTCACATAGTAGTGATCATTATTTACGGAACCATAGAATACATAGCTCCAGAAGTTCAGGGTAGCAGAACCAGGGCAGGCGAATTGAGGGGTCATTAACCATTCGTCCTGATGGCTGTAGCTCCACCACATGGCAGTTTGGAATTCTCCACCATGAGCTGGGACTGCAGGGGTAAGTGCTATTGTGCCAACACGGCACCAGGTTGGGGTTACACCAGTTGTTCCAGCAGCACTGGTATCGGTGATAATCTGAGACCAATCGGTAGGCGGGAAGGTTGTGCCTTCGAAGCCTTCGGTAATGCCAACTGCGCCAGGATTGGGAGCTTGCCAGGTGAGGGCAACATTGGAGAAATTAGCTGCTTCGGTAGCAACCACGCCATAGGGCGGGTAGCTCATTTCGGCAACAGTAACATTTCCCATGTTTACATTGGTGGTTCCAACTACTACTGTACCGGTTGCAGCGGCATAACCAGTTGCATTGGCAGTGTAGTTATAGGTCTGGCTGGCAAATACACCGGTAATGGTGAAGTTGCCAGTGGCATTGGTGGTGGCAGTGTAGGGTTCGTAACCGCTTAAAGCGATTGTAGCACCAGCAAGACCAACCGTGGGTGCATCGCTGCCAACAATCTTACCGGTAACGGTAACTTGGGGCAGTAAAGCCAACGCAAAGTTGGAGGTTGTGGTTTGATCTTCCACGATGGTTACATTGTTAGAAACAACGTTGTAGCCATGTTTGGTTGCGCTTACGGTTTGAGCACCCTGAGCAATGTAAGGGAAGCTGTAAGTGCCATTGGCACCAGTGGTGTAGGTTAAGGTGCTATTAGCAACTGTAACTGTGGCACCAGCAAGAGGAGTTCCACCCACTGTAACTGTACCGTTTAATGCGCCCATTCCCTGGGTAATGAAGAAGAATGTGGTTTTGGGGAATATGCCGGTAGCAGTAGCTGTTGCAGGAGCTGCAGGATCAAAGGCTGTGGTGTCACTATACAGATTCAGAGTTCTGGAAGTACCAAGGGTTTGAGTCACGAAGGTATCTGTTGATTCGTAGTAATCTGTATCCATGGGGCGTTGCACCATCACAACAAGGTTTCCACCACCATAGGGGAAGGGGGTGGTGAAGGTGATGTTAATGTTGTTTGCACCGCTGGGGTAATCCACTACACCATCATAAACCGAGGTAAGCTGAGTGGAAGGAATCCAGCCAGCACTAAGATCGGTTTGAGTAGTTTCGCCAACCCAAATCTTGGTAGGCATGCTCGGAAGATTGGAAGTGAAGTTATTATAGAATTGAATACCGGTTAACAAGCCACCGATATTAAGCTCGGTTGCCAGATAAACGCTTTCGAAAAGGCTGTTTTTGTAATACATATTCACGGGCATACGGCCTGTGGCTCCACCTGCTCCAACAGTTACTGCCACGATACCGGCAGGCTGAACTACCACAGGATAGTTAGCTGATTGGTTGTTGGCAGGAACCTGGTCGTCTGTAAGGATCACCTTGGCATAAAGGAAGGTGGGTCCAACAACGGTGGGAGTCCAAGGGATAGTGTACTCAATGGTTTGGGCTTCTGTGATGGAGGTACCGGCAACACTGCCGATTTCCACATCGCCTTCTTTGAATAGTTTCACAGTGTAGGATGTCTGAGTGGCTTGACCATTATTTTTCACAGCAATAGTATAGTTCCAGGCAGATTGTGCACTGGGTGTGGTGTTTCCACTAAGGCTGAGGATACCAAGATCATTGGTGATACCTTGACCAGTATAGAAGAAAGTAGTTTTGGGGAATTGACCCGATAAAGTCGCTCCGGTTGTAGGAGGAGCGGTAGGATCAAAAGTGGTGGTGTCACTATACAGCTTCAGAGCACGGTCTGTACCAATGGTCTGGGCTGCAAAATTGTCGGTTGAATCAAAATAGTCTGTGTCCATCGGGCGATTAACCATCATCACCAAAGAACCGCCGGTATAATTGAAGGGGGCAGTGAAGGTGATATTGATGGTGTTTGCACCAATGGGATAATCCACTACACCATCAAAGACCTGAGTTAACTGAGTGGATGGGATCCATCCGTTTGCGGTTAATGATGTTTGGGTGGTGGTACCAAGCCAAATTTTGGTTGGCTTTGCCATAGTATCGGTAGAAGTGAAGTTGTTATAAAAAGCAACTCCGGTTATGCTACCATTAACAATGTTGAGCTCTGTTTGCAGATACAGGCATTGAAAGAGTGAGTTTTTCCAATACATGTCCACAGGAACACGAGCTTGTTGATCTCCAGCACCAATGGTTACTTCGCTTGCATTCAGCGCAGTAAACACCATGCCAAGAATGAATATCATCACGAGGAGTAATGATAATCTTTTCATAGTAGTCTCCTTTTCCAGTTATTGTTAGGGTTATATTTACTTGTTTTACCAAAGCTGATTACTCCAGCAAAAACGTTTTTAAGAACACAGGGTATTACCGTTGCCACAATTAAACTCAAATGGCGTACACACTATAATCCGAGACACAATTATCTCTTCCGTTGCATCAGAAAGGCGATGCAGAAATCTGTCAAGCAAGAAATTGGATAAGCTATGGTTCTGTTAAATTTGCGGAATAACCAATTTCAAGATGGGCTTGTGTCCATCAGGAGATTGATACCCCTATCTCAAACTAAACATCACACAATCTGTCCAAATATCTACTATATTCAGGTGATCTGAAATAAAGCAAGTTTGGAGCCGATTTTAAAAAGAAATTAGCTGCTTCTGCAATTCTGTTCTATCTGGCAAGCATGGGAAAACCGCATCATTAAAAAAAAGCTCACTTTCATAACGAGTAGGTAGAGGTTTTTTCTGCTTGTCATTCCCGCGAATGCAGGAATCCATTTTGGAAGTGTTTTAGTGATAACATGTTGTTAACCAGCATATTACAGCAAAACTACTCTATTGACTATAAAAACTGGATTCCGGATCAAGTCCGGAATGATAAAAGTTACCCACTTCTTATGAAAGAGTGCCTAAAAAGATTGGGTTATGAGGTTTAGCCAATCCAGCTAAATGGCTTTATAGCAAGTAGTAAAAACTACGGTAATTCAGCTTAAACGCTTCGAGGCAAATTTAGTTTATCCCTTATTGTATGGAGGTTTGCAGGCATTTCGATCTCCCAAAGATCATTTTTCCCTTGACATAAAACTTAAGATTTTATTCCTGAGTACTTTATTGACCGAAGCTATAATGCAAAGGCAGATAAATTAACCAAATATTTATAAGGAGTATCACATGACGAAAGCCGATTTAGTAAAGATCATTTCGGAAAACACCGGGATAATCCGCAAAGACGTAGCTGTTGTAGTCGATGCACTTCTGCAATCGATAAAGGACAGCCTTGCCAAAGGGAATCACATAGAGGTTCGTGGCTTTGGCACCTTCAAGCTTAAAACACGTAAACCACGCGTTGGCAGAAACCCCAAAACAGACGAGAAAGTTCCAGTGCCGGAAAGAACAGTTCCGACCTTTAAATTTTCACGCGAGTTCAAGGGTAACGTTGTTGACGTTAAGACCCCGAAGTAAGAGCAGCTATTATGCCGTGTGGAAAGAAAAAGAAACGCCATAAAATCGCAACTCACAAGCGGAAGAAACGTCTTCGCAAGAATCGTCATAAACATAAATAGGTCGTTGCACAGGCAATACTGTTTATTTAGTTATAACCGCTTCCAGTGTTTGGAAGCGGTTTTTGTTTGCTATCAATTATCCAGAGTGTAGATAAATAATAGTTATAGTAGGAATAAAACTTGCAAAGGTTAGTTAAAGGTTTTGGGATGCATGCATCTTTGTAACCCGAGTAAACAAAATGAAGCTGAAGAGGATGTTCCCCATGAAATGTGTACCCTTATTTATAATGCTATTATTAGCAACCCTTGTTTGGGCACAGTTTGATGTGCTTAATACCACTATTACACCCATATTTCTGGGGCATTTATCTTGGGCAGATTATGATAATGATGGAGATTACGATCTGCTATCAGGTGGTTATTGGGGTAGTGATTTTTCCACAACTCATGAAACTTGGCTTTACCAAAATAATGGAATGATAGGAACCACCTTAATTCTCACAGATACAGAGATAAACTTTCTGCAATGCACCTATGCAGCATCTGCCTGGGGAGATCTGGATGCAGATGGAGATCTGGATATTGTTCTGATGGGTGCACAAGGGGTTGGCTCCAATGCGGTATTAATCTATCGTAATAATGGTAATGGGTTTCAGCTTGTATTCTCTGGTCTTCCCGGAATGACAAGCGGCTCTATAAGTTTGGCAGATTATGATGGTGATGGGGATCTGGATATCCTGCTAACCGGAGCCATAGGCAATGTTGGTTATACAAAAATTTTGCGCAATGATGGTATCGAAAGCTTCCCTGGTATTGCCCACTTGCTACCGCAAGTTCGCTTTGGAGATGCTAAATGGGTGGATTATGATGGTGATGGAGATTATGATGTTTCCATTACAGGGCAAACAAATTCCGCTCCCTGGAGGGTTACAAAGATATTTAGAAACGATGATGGAGAGTTCGTGGATAGCGGAATTGAGTTTCCTGCTTTAAACAAGAGTAGCTGGGAATGGGTGGACATTAATAGCGATGGTTATCTGGATTGCATAATAAATGGTTTTGATGGGGTCAGCAGGCGCACCTGTCTGTTTTTGGGTAATGCTGCGGGGACTTTTACAGAGATTTTGCACACCTTGCCGGATTTGGAGGATACAGAAATCTCTTGGGGAGATTTTAACAATGATGGCAAGCCCGATTTGCTTATGCTGGGTGTAGGTGCTATAATTGCGGAAAACAGCTATTACTGCAAGATTTATCTAAATGAAGGGGGGGGAGTTTTTTCTCTTTTAAAAGATTTACAGCCTAATGGCTCTGTAGCTTCTTCAATAGTAGATTTTAATAACGATGGCAGATTGGATTATTTGGTTAGCGGTGTTTATTATAGTATGCTTGAAATGCAAGGGGGGATCAATACCGTAGCTAATGTAAATCAGAATCCCACCTCACCCGATGCCATATCTTTCAGTACAGGAGATGGGTTAATCTTGCGTTGGGATAGTGGAAGCGATGCAGAAACCGCAGATTTGTCACTTACTTATAGAGTTAGAATGGGTTCCACCTCTGGAGCCTGCGACATCATGAGCCCCGGTTCAAATATGCTTAGCGGGTTTTCTCGCAACCCCCAGCATGGGAAACATGGGCAAAAACTTATCATGCGAGCTTTGCCTTCGGGAACATATCACTTTGCCGTTCAGGCGATTGATGGAATGCTTGCTGCTTCTTCCTGGAGCACAGAAAACAGCCTAACCCTATTATCTCCAAACAGTCCCTGGGATAGCGGAGAACCTTTCACTGTAAACACATTAGATGGTTCACCACATATATCTGTGGAAGAGCTGGATTTATCCGATCCCATATTAGCTCCTTATCCCGATGAGTTTAACAGTGATTCTGCCTGGGTTTATAAGCTTAAAGCAGATACTGGCATAGCAAATCTTAGGGTGAATGTGGGAAACGGTGTTTGGGAAGCTTACATTCGCAGCAATGGAGCTTGGATTGCTTGCGAGAATAACTTCCTGGAGGTTCAGGGTGGTGCAGAATCACTTATCCTGAATAATCTGGATTTTGGTGGCAAGGGTGATGTATATCTGCTAATAGGACGCACAGATATTACGCTTTCGGTGGAAATGGGGGAGTTTTTTGGATTAGAAACCTATAATGGTTCAGTTATGCTTAAATGGCGTTCGTATAGTGAATCTTCCATGCTGGGATATCGCATTTACCGCAGTGAAACTGAAGATATTTCTCAAGCAATTTTACGAACCCCCACTTTGATACCTGCTACAAACACAACCGAGGATGCACAGTATAGTTATGTGGATTCGGAAGTGGAAACTCCAGCATCATACTGGTATTGGTTGCAAGCCCAATACTATAATCAGGATGAATTCTTTGGTCCGGTTTATGTGAAACTGGAGCTCTCTACCGAAAACGAAGTTCCGGCAGTATCCAGTTTGGGTAGTGCCTATCCTAATCCTTTTATCGCTTATACAGCTATGGATGTTAGCGTGAAAGAAGGCAGTCTGGCAGAAATTGCCATATATAACCTAAGGGGTCAAAAAGTGCGCCAGTTTACACTTAACACCGGTACACACAAGGTTTTGTGGGATGGCAAAGATAACTTTGGAGCTGCTTGTGCTGCGGGAGTGTATCTTTATCGTTTCAGCTCCGAAAGCTATAACCAAAGCAGGAAATTGCTGCTGTTAGGGAGATGATAAAAAGTGGTGGGTGATACTGGATTCGAACCAGTGACCTCTACGATGTGAACGTAGCGCTCTAACCAGCTGAGCTAATCACCCGTTTGGAGAAAGGTGTAATGAGTGGTGGGTGATACTGGATTCGAACCAGTGACCTCTACGATGTCAACGTAGCGCTCTAACCAACTGAGCTAATCACCCACTGTTGATCCATATTTTTTAGAGCAGATTATTTGTCAAGCTTGGAATTTTTTTATGGGGTGCTATGGTAGCTATTTTACCACCGGGAACACCGAAAACACCGAGAAAAACTGGCTCTCTTTCATAACGAGTGGGTGGAGGTTTTTTTCTGACTGTCATTCCTGCGAAGGCAGGAATCCAGATTAGAAATGTTCCAGTGATAACATGTTGTTAACCAGCATATTACAGCAATTCCACGATGTAGCTGGAAAAAACTGGATTCCGGATCAAGTCCGGAATGACAAAAGTTACCTACTCGTTATGAAAGAGTGCCGAAAAACCAGAACACCGAAATAAATAAATCTAACCCCTCAATCTTCAAACCCTGTTTCACCTTTCCACCACCAAAACAAACCCTGTTTCACCTTTCCACCTTTTCACCTTTTCACCTTTCCACCACCATAACAAAGCTACACAAACAAGCTGTATTGGAATAAAACTTGCTACAATATTT
>JAQVMI010000061.1 GCA_028703735.1 Candidatus Cloacimonadota bacterium
AGCTACTATGTGTTTGGCAAAGGGATATGCTAAATGACAATATTGTTTTGTAAAAACGTAGTCATCATCTGTGAACACATAAGCTTTCCGCCTCAAGATAAAACCGGTATGCGCTATAGACACATCGCAACCAAGCATAAAATCAACTTTATGAAAAATATTATAGATAAAAATATTTATCTCTTGTTGCACAATTGACAAAAAACACCTGAGCATAATGCCATATTTCCCTTTAAAATAAGTTCGTAGCCAAGGTGAGGTTGAGAACTTGTATTTTAAACCATCGGATTTGACTAGTTTCTCTATTATACCTCTATCCTGGATAAAGAAAAATACTGAGCCTCCTGAATCAATGATTTTCCTTGCAAGGTGCTTAAACATGTGATACTGAGAGGGATGATTAATAGAAAACAGAATGTGCATACTACTCCTTGTCTTTGATACATGATATTTGGATTATAATTGATCTAAGAATAGGGCATCATATTTGAGAACCTTCCTGGCAATAAATAATTCCAACTTTTTGTGTTTTTTTACAAATTCAAGTCTGAATGGATAATCCAAACTAAAATTGAGGGGAGAACTCAAGTAATATAAAGAATCCTGTACATTTGACGCTATGTTTACCAAGTAGGTTCTCAAATTATCTTAATATGTCAGTTCAAACATTCAATATATACATTAAATTTAACAAAAATTATCAGTTGCGTATTAAGTACTCATTTTCATTTAAAACATATTGCCAATCTTTGAAACAACGGAGATTTAATACTACCTGAAACCCACAATCAGTGATAATCGTCTAATTTTCTTGATAAATATAACACGCAGCAAGGAACACTTTTCTGATTAGTTTCTAATTACACCTCTTTATTAACAGAAACAAGTTCACACACATTGCCACTTAGTAAGTTAAGATGGTCATCAAATATACATCCATTTATAATCGATTTACGTTGACCATTTATTAACCATCACAGAACAACTGGAATTCGATAATGTCTATCAAATTAGGAAGTTAATCCATGGGAATGAAATTCTATTATATGCAACATCATCCTTGTTTTTTATTACCTCCAATCTTGAATGTAAGCTCATTCGGTGTTTTGACATGTATCCTAATTTTTATCGAGAACATTAAACCCATCTTCCCAAATTCTAATTCCACCGACCATAAACAAACCAGATTCTCTTAGACTATACCACCAACAGAAATTGTGATACAGCACTTCATACAAACAATTGCTCTGCTTTAGACACATATTCAACATCGAGTTATTTATTTGAATAGTATTTGATAAACTATCTTACATTGTCACAATATGCCACTAAATAACATGTATCGTTCGACGCTAATTCTCTAAATATTACTGTTCTGTTAGAAAACTACACAATATTACATAAGGACACTCCGCTGAATTACCATCTTAAGCCCCGTTCAATTTTCTAAATCCACCACAATGGGTAAAAAAAGACGACTCATACACTTGGGTTATTGGGTTTAAACTCAGAAATTACATAATCTTCCTTACCTGAAGGCAAAGGAGGTATGTTTTGAACGAATGATAACTTGATGTTCGAACCCACAAAATGCTTTTTATAATTGTCAATAACATAATCATACAGTTTAACATCTACATCGATTGGTTGTTTCATTTTCAGATAGATAACGAGATCTCCTGTGTCGAATTGTCTAATCTGAAAACGATCAATCCTGTTGTAAAGTTTTTGGTTATTAGTATCTTGATAATCTGAATTTGGGTAAAGCATTATTGGAAGCATTGTTGGGGAAATTGGTACGCCTGATTTACTATGTAATAGCTTTCCATTTCTACCCATTACTTCCCCTAAAAGCTTCGATTTCCTACCACACGAACAAAAATCACTCTTGAAATACGACATATCCCCTACTTGATATCTCAAGAATGGAAATGAATAATTCTCGAGATCTGTACTGATAACATGACCTACAGCACCATCTTTAATTGTATTATGATCCTTATCTAATATTTCTAAAACACACCTTTCTTCACAGACATGCAAACCCTCGTGCATATAGCATTCATACGATGCTATTCCTCCATCTCCAGCTCCATAGCTGTCATAGATAGGCACTTGAAAAACTTCTTGTATTTTAGCTCGATACGCAGGAAGTAACACTTCTCCAGTGGTCAGCACCATTTTTATCTTGGGTGCAAGGAGACCAGTTTCTGCAATAAACTTAGCAATTACATAAATCGCTGATGGGTATCCTCTGATTGCTACTGGTTTATATCTCATGAGGTATCTATAATGAAGTGCCATATCCACAGCTCTCATTTCAGCACTACTTCGTTTGTAATTTCTCATCAACAACTTTTCAAACATATCCTTTTTTGTGAGACTCATAGTTTTATTTACAAGTGAATTACCTCCTATGGTAAATATCTTCTCCCCAAAATGAAATCCAAACGAGCTCCATGCTCTGAAAGTTGATGCCCATGAAAAGCTCCAAGTTCTATTGTCTGATAGATACTGAAGTGGTGCACCAGTACTACCACCAGTGGAATGTAGCCTGCTACGTCGCAGATCTGAACCAGCGCTGATCAACTGCTCATAATTCTCTCTGATTAATTCTTTTGTGAGAACAGGTATCTTAGAAAGGTCTTCACTTGTTTCAATATCCTTTGGTAATATAGACAAGGAATTAAACATTTTTCTATAGTAAGGAACATTATCGTAACAGTGGTGAACCAATTTAATTAACTTTTCATTTTGGAGCTTAAGTAAATCGTCTCTTGTTAACCATTCCGATTTTTTTAATCTTTTGTAATCCTCGATTATACTGGTTCTTCCAATTTTCTCAGCGATAGGAAAAAGAAATGCCCTATTCAGTAATAAATATACGTCTCTCATTAATGTTACTCCTTATTTTTGGTTCACTGAAGCTCTTCAATGCTCTCAGAGACTCTTCAATATTTGTTAATGAGTTTTAGCACATTGCAAAAAGGTTACCAGTACTGATGCAATAACGTACTCGGCAATATGAATCAAGTTCATGTTTTAGGAAAAATATTATCCAACATAATGCCATTGAGAAATTTGATATTCTGCCTTCTTGTTGACAAGTCATTTTCGAAAGTTTCTCATGGTAACATGCAAATTGAATGATACATAGTTACCACCTTCTCACTCCAGAAAAGCACCATAAGTGCCCAAACAAGATATTCATGAGCCCATGAAGAGTCGAATTGTTAAATATGACTCTGTGTAAACAATTCATTTTCGAAAGTTCCTCAAAGTTGCATACCGGGTAAATGAAACACAATTTTACAGCTTTTCACCCCAGAAATGCACAATAGATTACTCCACAAGGTATGTATGACCTCAAACAGAGTCAAAATATTAAACATAAAAAACAAACTATGATCCCTTTTCCGTTTTTTGGATACACCTCTGTTGTAATTGTATATTCTTTGAACATTGATGGCTAATGCAAGTATCGTAAACCATAACTTATGTCTATATAGTCCTCTTAGCCTTGATTTTCCAGCTTTGGTCTTACATTTAAACTGCCGCACTGTAGCTTCTATTCCACTCCTCAGACTTCTACGATTCCTGGGGATTGTGTTAATGTATGACAAACGCAGCCTCTTTGATAAGTCATTACTACGCATATAATAAACATACTCATCTTTTCTTTTTAGCCGTTTGACAGGACACACCCCGATTTTTTGACAGGAACTGCAGATGGATGGGTCAAAAGCTGCCTTATAGCTTTTCTCCAGTACCTTACATGCTACTCTTTGATTTGCGACACAGGTTACAAAATAAGCATCATCAACTTTCTCTACAAACATCGAAGCTTCACACTTCACACCCTTGATTCCTGTTTGCACGCTGTTGATGGAGTATTGTTCAAGTTTTTTATCCAACTCAGGTCCACCATAGCCTCGATCGTTATGAATCTCTTTAAGGTCAGTAAGTCTATCTGTTACAAGATCATCTATGGAGTTTAAAAGCATCCTCCCATCTGAAACATTGTTTTGGCAAAGAGTAGTATCACAGATAAGATTCAGGTCTGCTTCAGGATCAGCGGTCTCTACTAAGTTAGCCACGAAACCCAGGTGATTAACTCCGGATTTGTAGCGTAAAGTTGCTTCAGTGTCATCAATGGCTCTAATATCGTCACTCTGCTTATCGCAGTAAGGTTTTATAGTTATCGTGGGATCATCAGTATTGCTATCTTCTACGATGAATTGCTCCTGAAAGATGCGCATAAACATCTGCCATTCAGTTGTATCGGCGTATTTTGCACCAAAGTGATTGATCATCCCAAGATAACTTTGCCCAATTTTCTGAAACTCATCAGGAATGTCTTCTGTTTTAAGCATGCTTACATAGTTATCTGCTTCATATTTTACATAGTTTGGATTAACTGTGAAGACGAAAACCCGGTCTGCCTCATCAAAAACTCTGTAAACTCGTTTGACTGCCTCAATCTGAAGCTGAAGTCTGTTATAAGCGCAAACATTAGTCGCGATCTGAGTGGAATCTGTCCGGGCAATTTTGGTATTTACCTTAAATATCTCTATATGATTCTTTACTAAACCCTTAAACTCCAGATCGAATAAGTCTATCCCTGTCTTATCCTGATACTCTCTCAGGGACTGGATGAAATTGGTTATCGTCCGCAATGAAACTGCCGATTCACCTATGGTCACCCCACAATAATACAACACTCCAATATTCCAGTACATTTGCGTCTCCAGCTCCCTGAAAGTCCAATCAAACAACTCTTTGATAGTCAATAGAATACCCAGCTTGTCTTTGGGAAAATTTAGATGCTCTTAATTGCGGGAATAAAGAACCTGAACTTGCTCCTATCAACTTTTCCGTAACCTATATACGTATCGAATACCAAAGGATTTGTTCAAATTATCCTGAATAGCTGTATCACAATCCTAATGCAAGATTTCATTTTGTTTATGCCTGTAATCTGGCTCGCAAATTAGTTAAAATCATTCTTCATAATGTGTTCCATAATGACACTATAATGATATATGTCAAAACAATTTCACATTAATGCATGTATAGTGTCGATATGGAGCATTGCCATAGAGTTACAAATATAGCTGTTCTTTCTACGCTATTTACTGGTAATGCAGTTTGTAATTGGTGAAATTAGACCATTCCGATGAAGTTTTTTATCTCAGTTATCGACATGTCCACTAAACCAAGTTTCTCAATACTTCTTGACAATTTCCAGTAATCGACGTTCATCAATGCATTTGCTAATGTGATAAGCGCATTACAGACAGGTGTTTCAATTCCACATTTTTTCCCAAGTGAACTCAATAAACAAAGACCATTAGGAACATCCTCATATATAAATCGAGTATTCAAGCTTCCCGGACCCTTGGGCCCACCCTTCTCTGCATATGCACGGAAAACAGATAGTGAATCTTTTGTCAAATCCTTCTCATTCCTAAATTTACATGCGTCTAGATAACTAAGTGAATTTCCTCCGAAGCACTCAATCACACCGTTTTTTTCATTATCCAATCTGTGTACCATATTCCATATTGCTGGTGAGAAAGATTCACGATACATCCAAAACTCACCCTTCATTTGTTCAATTCTTGCAGCTGACATAATAGAACCGATAGTATGAACAACCATATTTGGATTATGCAAACCTGATTCGATTACGTTCTTTCTTGAATAACCGTAGGTATCCAAAATCAACCCTGACATTTTTAATCCTCGGTCTGTATCACTTGCTGGCAGGAAAGACAATGCATTCCTAACATTCTTGAATAATATGTGCACCTTATTGTCTGTCTCGATTCTCGCATCGAAAGGTGTGGATTCTCCCTCTCCTATTAATACCTTAGCCGTTATGTGTCTTGCAAAAATTAAACTTCCACAGTTACCAGGAATAATAAGAAGCATTTGCCCGTCACTGAGATATGGCGCAACTATCGGAGATAGATAATCATGCTGCAATGATTGTGTCATAACAAAAACTACATCGGACCCATTAATTCCCTCTTGCATATTTCTAGTGATCATGTGTATTTTTTGGCTTGACTCTAGCCCCCCTCTTGTATCGTCAATTGCAGTAATACTGTGGTTACGCCTAATAATTTCAAAATAATCATCATGCATAGAATGTGATGTTTTTACCAATCTAACTTCATGACCATGTTCAGTAAATTTAAAAGCATGTGTACATCCTGCGTTACCAGCACCAATAATGCAGATTTTCATAATAATTCTCCTTTGTTTTACATTTGTTTTTTACATTTTAATAGCAAATTAACACTTCCGATAACTCGCGAGTTTAATTTCATATTTCTAAGGTAATTAATTTATCATAAGTTTTTTATGTCCAAAGAAATAATATATTACCATATCAGTTATAACCCAGACAATCTACCGATTATTTTAAACTAAAGCTATACAGCGAGTATTTAGATATTGCTATTCATAATCTCTCAGCATATGCTTTATGGAGCAGAATATCTCGTTTTCTCATCACTTAAAATTCTTAGATTCGAAATTCTACATTTACCTTGTGAGTTACATATATTAGATTCCGCAGTTTAATTATTCGGAGCCAAAAAGCAAGCCAAAGTTGTCATAATTTCCGTCTGCTACTCTACTTATTTTCCCGAAACAACCATGGATTATTTGTAGTTTTCTAATTATTGAAAATAGAGCAGCAGGGGTATATCCCTTATTCGAAGGATGTTTCCCAAGGTATGTCCATTCCATCAATGATTTTTGCTTAGATGCAATGGCATCAGAAACATTTTACGCATTAGCACCATTTTTCTTCCATCAAACGAAGCCCCTATAAATTGATCATGATATTGCTGCTGAATGTAGTCGTTTATCAAATTCTCTTTGGAGGAATCATACACACCTATTTAAGTTTTACTCCAACTTTTCCTATACCTGATTAAGTATATCTTTGTAAACTAATGAATTCAGCAAAATTTTCAATGAGTGTACAATATTGCTATCATAAGCTTACGAAAGTAACAAATTTTAGTGTTATTGAACTTAAATAACTTTTATCGCAACACCTGATATGTACATTGCTGTGGTTAAATTGCCTTATAATATAATTCGCTCAGTTATTTACTTATGTCCCTCGAGAAAAATAGATTTGTAGCTACATCTGCCATGGGCAGTATAATTTTCTCGGATAACCAATTATTAAAACTCATGTATTAACTCCGGGCAGTCATCTTTGTGAAGCACCCATTACTCAGTTTTCCTTAGGGCATCTGAAAATAGTGTTTTACTGTTTTCCTTGGCGATTATCATAGCTAAGCCATGTTCAAAAGAGACTTTGGGTGACCAATTCATAACACGTGTAATCTCAGAATAATCACACTCAATGCTGCTGATCTCGTTTTTACGAACGTGGTTACTATAGGTCACTTCAAATTCTGTTTTACAAATCTGCCCTACTATATCTACAATATCTTTAACAGAATGCGAAACCCCAGATCCTATGTTAAAAATTCCAAATTCAAGATTATATTCCAATGCAAGCTTGATCGCATTAACAGCGTCATTTACATGAACATAATCCCTTCTCGGGTAAGGATCGTCCAATTGCAGGTGTCCGGATTTTATTCCATGGATTATCTTGGGAATCAGAAAAAGACTGCTCTGTCCAGGTCCATAAATATTGAAAGGTCTTAGGATAGTAACCGGTACACCAAAATCGCGATTGTAACCTCTACAAAGCTGTTCACACAATAATTTGCTCTGAGCATAGGGATTATGTGCTTGCAAGGGGTGCTTTTCATCAATGGGAATGTACTGAGGGTTACCATAAAGATAAGAACTTTGCAGTATAAATTTAGCTTTGTTTTTCCTAGCTAACTCAAGCATGTTTAAAGTGCTTATCAGGTTTACATAATAGAATTCTCTGGGATTCTCAAAGGACTCTGGTACGTAAATTTTTGCTGCCAGATGGACTACAACATCAAAAGCAGATATACTCTCACAAACTGAGTCGTTGATTATATCTAACCCGAGCTTGGAATCTATCCTGATTACTTTGTAATCATCCTCTTCGAGCAGTTTTACTAAATGGCTGCCAACAAATCCCTCGCTACCAGTTACGGCAATTGTTCTCTTCATTTTAATCCTTCCTATTATCTATCCGGGGAGTATAATTATCTAGGCTACAAAATAGACCATCACGTTGTTTATCCTGCTTAACACAAAAACCAGGGATACACAATTTCGAATCGGAATGGACAATCGGAATTCGCAACCTACTTTTTTTTCATCGATTGTGGGAACTCGCTATCTTGAGGTACTTGTAAATTGAATAATACGTGACCAAACTTCAGATCCACTTGATGTTCCATACTGGGACAAAACAGTGTGTCTTATGTTTGTTGCAAGCCTATCTCGCATAACATCATCATTCAGCAAACTTAGAACGCATTCAGCAAAACGATGAACGTCAGTATAATCATCAACTAATAATCCGTTGAACCCATTTTCAACAATAGCCCCTATGTCCCCAACATTGGAAGATACAATTGCAGCTCCACATGCTCCCGCTTGAAGTATTGTTCTTGGAAATCCCTCGGATTCTGATGTAACAATAAACACTTTGCCTCTATTGAAAAAACCTTCTAAATCGCTATCAGGAATATATCCTAAAAGGGCGATATTCTCAGAAAGATCGTTCTGAAGGATTAATGCAGATATCTTCTCAAGATCAGGACCCTTACCTGCTATCGCTACCTTA
>JAQVMI010000062.1 GCA_028703735.1 Candidatus Cloacimonadota bacterium
GTTGATAACAAAGCCATGAAGGAAAAGCAATTAACAAAAATACGCCGGGATAACTTTGGCTACATCTTCCAGAAGTTCTATCTGATACCAACCCTAACTGTGAAAGAAAACATACTGCTTCCATACGCCTTTCACAGAAAACAAACAGGTGGGAGTAGTATCTCCGATCTGGCTGCTATGCTTGGCTTGGAAAAACGACTTTCACACTTACCAAAAGAAATCTCTGGAGGAGAGATGCAACGTGTGGCAATAGCCAGAGCGTTGGTAAACAGCCCTAAAATATTGCTTGCAGACGAACCAACAGGAAATTTAGACAGCGTTAAAAGTGACGAAATTGCCTCTATCTTATTGGATATTAACCGGAAACATGGGATAACTATTGTCTTGGTGACCCATAATCCCGTGTTGGCAGCAAAGGCAGAGCGAATAATTGAACTAAGGGATGGTTACTTAGTTTAGGTTATTGCATAAACTGACATCAACTATCAGGCTTACTGCTCTTCTGTTAATGGGAAATTCACACAGCAAAAAAAAACGAGGCGTTTTTAGCACCTCGTAATTTGCGATGAGGTTCAGTTTGCTTTCTAATTAACTAAGCCACTGATGCAGAACTTGTTAATATTCTGCCTTGATTTTGAAAAATGCTGCTGCGTCTGCGGAATTCAGATTATAACTGGTCCCGTTTGTTGTATCGAATAACTGGTATTCTTCGGTTGGATCTGAAGCTTTGTATATCTTATAGAGAGTAGCTCCCGATACAGTATCCCAGGAAAGTACAGCCTGGTCATTAATTGTGTTCAACGATATGTTTAGCTCTGGAGTAGTAAGAATGGAGCTTGGTAGCCCAATACGGAAATTGTTTATCATAATATCGTTATCGGCATTGCTAATTGTTGAGCCGGCAAAGATAGCGATTTTGATCCTTCCTGTGTGTCCACTTAATGGAATTCTAATAGTATTTCCATTTACAGGGATATTGTTATACACATATACAGAACCTGAATTGTTCCATTCTTTTACAATGTTTGCTGTAGACCAGGTAAAGCCATCTCCGATTAAAACCGCAAAACGGTCATCAGTTCCAGTTAATGCAGGAGGTGTCCCTGTGGGAGGTTGATTGTATTTCAATAACGCAAGATCAAACTCTATTACAAAGTCATCAGAGGGAACGTTAAACAGCGGTGAGATGAAATAGCCGGAAACGTTTCCCCAGATGTTCATGCCGGCTGCTTTATCTGTAGATGCAATGTTTAGCCAATCATCACTTTGCCATTGGCTAGAGCCATCAGCACCTAAAACTATTGGTTCCACAAGTGCTCCGGCATGATCTGTCCAACCAATGGGATTAAATGCTCCATCGAAGGTTTCGGTATAGGGGAATTCGCTTATGGAGGGATCTGCTACAGTAGTAAAACTCCATACTGGACAATCTACTGCCGGACCTAAATCATTAAATGGAACTATGCGCCAATAGTATGTAGTGCCATAATCCAGATATGTTAGGGGTGTATAGTTTGCTTCGGTAAGAATGAATGCTGCGGCAATATTGGAAGGAGGGTTATTGGTTCCTAACCAAAGCCTGTACCCTGTGGGGGATCCGCCTGTATGATTCCAACGCAATAAAGTGTTTATACCAACATTTGTTGCATCGGATAATGGGAGGGTAGCAGCAGCAGGATTTGGAACATCTGTTGCTTCGCTAACAAACCAGATATTGGGATGATAGTTTCCCCTTGCTCCATTTGCCGTAGGGAAAGATGCATCCTGGTTTTTGTAAACACAGCTATTGCTTAAGCTGGTATAGTAAAAGCTGGGTGGTCCCCCAATTTTGCTTCCATCTCTATTTTCCCATAATATTTCCAAACCATATCCATAGTAATAATGGTATGGAGTTTGGAATTCAATTTCCACCCAACCAGGACCATTCCAGGTGATTGAACCATTATAAACGTTTGTAAAACCTGATGTTCCTGGATAGTTAACTGCCGAGCTACCATAAGAAGAATCATAGAAGGTTCTTATGTAGATTTTCTGGTTATCCATTGCGTAATTTGCAGTTGTGGAACTTACCTGAAATGCCATTCTGGTTAGCAGGGTATCAGTAACCAAACCTGCGCTGCTTAACTCACTTGAAGTATAGAGGAACTTACTCCATCCGTAATTATTGTACCCATAAACTGGTACCTTATTCTGAGTGGATGTTCCGCTGCCGATTAGATAATCTCCGGCAAGAAGCATACTGCTACATAAAAGCAGTAAGAAGATCAAGGTTAGACTTTTGTTCACAAATCCTCCACTTATTTAATTAGGGTTATTTTTTTAGTTTCACGTTTGGATTTGGTGTTCATGTAAATGTAATAAATACCACTCGCTACGCTATTACCCGAGGAATCGGTGCCATTCCAAATGACGTTATGTTTTCCGCCAGTTTTACTTTCTTGCACCAATTGCGTTACTTTTTGACCTTTTATATTGTAAATGGCTATACTTACGGGTTCATCCATAGCCAAGCTATAACTAATTGTAGTTGTTGGATTAAAGGGATTGGGATAAACACTTTCCAATCCAGTAATCATGTGTGGAGCATAGTTGTCGCTAATACTTACAGGGCTTATAGCAAACCATGATGCAATATCTTCCATACATTCCATTCTTGAATCAGGATTGGAAAGCTGCGAAAAATCAAAGCTGAAATACATGGTTTTATAGGAAGGTGTAGCCACGGTAGTTCCGCATACTCCATGATATAAGTAGGCTTGTCCATTAATGGGACCATCTTCGAAGGCAAATACATAGTTAGCCCCAATTTCCGGATGCGGAACTTCATCCCAGTAAACATCTCCGGCATCATCATTAGGAAATACGCAATCTGGACTATTTGCATAAACTTGGTATTCAGTATCAGGTGTTCCAATGGGAGAACCGGGTAAACACAGGATGCTGCCATTTTGGTATGTGAAGCTATCTGGACCCCCTAAACCATTGGTGCCACCCCCAAATCCTGTGGGTACATAAGATGTTCTAAAATAGCCCGACATTAGCTTGTGCATTGGACTGGAGTCCGGGTGACCATGTTGGCTGTTTGCCCATCCATCTGAAGCTAACCAAAGGTTCTTGGGAGCCTGACTTGTTCCAGAATCAAGATAGCCCATTAAAGCAAGAGATAAATAGGTAGATTTATCTACCTGACCTCCTGAATTGGCATAAGCAAGGATCGCTTTATACTGATCGGGGATCTGATATTCTGGATATTCTTCCCAGTTAAATATGTCATATGGAATGCTAAGATCGGTTAAGAGTGATTCATAAATAGGTAGTTCCACTCTTTGATAATCTTGGGTTCCACTATAAAGAATAAGGGTTTGAACATTGGCTGTAGGCAATATTCTAAAGCTGAAGTAATCTGTTATTGGAAGCCTGGCAGAATTACCATGAATGTCTTCTGCGGTAAAAAAATACTGCACACTGCTGCCCAAAGGCAAGTTACTTAGTGGAAAACTATACTGGTTAAGCTGTGTGGTTCCGAATGGAATAGTATTCCATCCAGTTCCAGAGGAGTAGTGTAGTTCAGCAGAAGACAAATCGGACATATCAATTATAGTGGCAACCAGATCCATGCTTTGTGCAAAGGTATTGCCAACAGCTTTGTGGGTAATAATTGGTATTTGGGTATCTTCTCCGCTATAAAAGCGAATTGCCAAATTTGGATGAAGGATGTTTCCAGAGGGTTCCACTCCCATATACACGCTATTTTGCACAATTTCCCTTAGATAGCACAAGCCTGAATTGGCAGCTTGATTTTGTATGGCTATCGTAGCAGATAGCCCATTATTATGGTGAACAGCAGAGCCAGATTGTCCTGTGGCAACAGTGTTGTATTGCATCACGATTTCCCCATTCTCATGCAAGATTACCTGAAATTTTAACACAGGTGAACCACCGGTTCCAGCATGGTAACGCAAATTGTGCCACTGGATTATGGTATAACGGTTTGGGCTATCTCCAAAACTTTGAAAGTAAACATCACCAATTCCTTGCTCAGCTACCAGATCGTCCCAATAGGCTGCTATCATAGCAGGCATTTGTAGGTATCCTGGGATGGGATACATATAATTGAACATGTTACCATCACCACCCCAACCTTGGGAAGGATAGCTACTATACCAGTTGTTTTCCGCTAATAGTATTTCTCCATTAACATCAACATAGGCAGTGGAATACTCTGATCCGTAAAAAGTAAAGGTGAAACCCAGAGGAATTGGTTCACTAAAATTATCATCACCAGACCAGCTTGGCACATTGTACATAACAGTAGATGTTCCTGTGGTGCTTATATCTATCCAATTATACACAGGTCCCAAGGGTTCATTGCTATCGATATACCGGTATCCAAACGTATCTGGACCACCAGAGCTTATTCGTAACACAATATTGCAGGCGAAAATGCGGGTGTTGTTTGCCATGTTTTCGTCCTGACTAAGAACGCTGAATTTAAACGAATATAACCCTTCCACTGTAGCAGTAAAACTCTGCAAAAATCTTACCGTTATTTCCTCATCCGGTGATATCATCGCTGTTTGGAACATGGTTTGTTCGTGGATAATTACATTATTGGAATTTGTAATTTGCAGGTTTAACTCGAACTGATCATTATATACCATATCACCATAATTTGCGATTACTACTTCTGGTGTGAAGGGCAGATTCAAGTACTCATAATTGCGGGGAGAAATAATTTCATTCACGGCAAGATCAATTGCAGGTGTGGGCAACACAATAACTTCTAATGTATCAGTTGCCGTCCAGCCAGTGCTACCATCGTTAAGCGTGAAAACAAGTGCTTGAGTTCCAGAGTAATTTGGAGAGCTAAAAGTAACTTGTAATCCATCGATATCTACATTGATGGGGGTTACAGGATTTACGCTTAGGCTTACTGTTTGGATATCTGTGTACACCATATACTCATCGAAGTTCATTTGTAAACTTTCCCCCTGAAAGAAGCTTACTTCATCGGGGAGATTGAGCTCTGGGGTAACAATAAGTGCCTGACCAATTTTTATATCATCTATCAGTATCCCATAATTTTCGCATTGCCAAAAGAATCCTATATAGATGTTACTGCCTGCAAATTGATTTAAGGGAAGCACAACAGCCTGATAAGTGATACCGATATTCTGGATAAATGCAAGCTGAGTGGTTAGCTGATTTGGTTGATTACCCGTAGTGGATACGAATACTTTCAAGTTTTCGGTATTAACCCAGCTCCGGGTGAAAAAAAACAGTGAATCACCATTAGTAACGCTAATTTGGGGGCTTATTAGCCAATCAGCATTTGCATTAGGCAAATAGTTATCAACAAATGCAGCTCTATTACCGCTATGTGCGTGCGATACATTGTTTAAATTTCGCCAAGTCATCCCATCTCCATCATCAGCAATAGTCCATCCGGTGGGCAAATTGCTAAGATTATCAAAGTTTTCTTCTATGTGCCATTGAGCGAACAACATAGCTGTTATTAGCAGCATTAGTGAGATTATGGTACAGCGTTTCATTATCACCTCTTTAAGATTGTTTAAGGGTTGGGTTTTCTATTTGGACAAACCACTCATTATTCCCACTAACATCACCGCCTAAAGAGCGGTTTTCACCCCAGTAAACTGTAACGAGTCCACTGGTTTTATGTTTGTAAGAAAGATCTATGTTTTCCAAGCTTATATTATCATTTGTTCCCATGCAAACCAATGCTACCTTATGTCCATCGGCTCCGCCCATTTCAATAGCTTCAGCTAACAAATGCTCATTGGTAAGAGCGCTAAAGCTTATAATAGAATTGTTTACAATAACCAGCCGTGGCTTGATAATTTGCTCTCCAAAGGCATACGCTACATCACCTTCAATAATTCCCTGCATACTATCAGGAGAGGGAACCATCAGTATTTCTCCTCCCGGAAAGTTTATCACCGGACTTTGGTATTCACTTCCACTAAAACTGCCACATTCTGCTAAAATCCGTTTCACGTTAAATTTCAAACTGCCCTTACCGCTAAGCAATTCTAACATTTCAGTATTGGCATAGTTTCTACAGGTTTTAACTGTGCGCTCACAAAGCTGTGAATAATCTATATCCAGGGCTTGCCAAAATTGCAATTCGCTTTCTATGGCTTTTTCGGATAATGTGTTGTTCATCAATCCAGGCATCACTGCAACCAGGATGTTGCGCTCATTTATAATCTGACGGCTTTTGGTAAAGTGATGAATTCTTAGCTTTTGCTTTTCCTTATCTTTCAGCTCTAAAAAGCGGGCTTCACCATTTAAGTTGAGATAAACATCATGCGTTTTAAGCAATTTATTCAGGTTTTCATAATCTGCATTGAAGGCAGTAAGTGAATATTCATCATATTTTGCCTTCAGCAGGTCTAAGTCCTGATAGATCAATGTGCATTTCACATTCATTCTGCCGGCTTCGATAAGGATTTTTTCCACTAAGGGCAGATTATATTTCCCCGTTACTACCAATAGCTTCTGGCGAGGTTTAAGTTTTAGAGCATCGTGCAAAATGCGGGCTGCAATATCGGATAGCCGAACCCGATACTCTCCTTCCAAAATGTTGTTTATCACTTGGCGACTGTTTATAAGGCTTTCACCCAAGTGTTCACCCAGTGCAAAATCCAATACAAAATTCTTTGCCTTGGCGCGATAATAAACCTCTTTTCCATTATCAGTGGCATCTTCCACAACCTCTAAAAGGTCTTCTTCCACCAGCTTCAATAAATTGTAATGGATTTTCTGCTTACTTACCTTAAAGATGGTTGCTAATTGCTGACAAGTTGCCGCTGAACGAATCAGCTCTTTCAACATGTCAAACTTCAAGGCATTACCCAATTCTTTTATTTGGGAGTGCTGCGAGATTAACTGTATGTTTTTGATCATATATATCCTCATCTCTGGATTATTCATGCTCATTATATCTTTAATAACCTATAGCAATATATCTGTAAGTCATCATATAACAATATCTACCACGCTATGAACACATAATCTGTGGGGATAGGATATTGTCAAGAACTTTTTGACCATAAGCAAGAAAATGCTTGTTCAGCGTGTATGTAAAAATGGCAAACTATCTTTATTGCACTCCTCTTCCGGGGAGGTTAAATTATCAATTTTGCTGCATTCATGTTGCATATTTTGGTAACTATCTCTGGCTATTCCAAACCACAAACCGGATGGGAAATAATGCATTTGGCTAAACTCACCCACTTCAATTAAGGAATCTATAAGGATGATTTAGGCACAAAGTCCTTAATGATTCCGTATTGATTCCTTAATTCAAGCAGGTGCTATCTATCAAAAACGTTTAAACGGCTTTTAGGGTGATACGCAGCTTAGTCCGATTTTAGCCATTGACAATTTATGCTTGTTATAGGTTTTGGTAATTTCACAAAAAATGGGTTCTGATCTACTTCAGAAAGCTTGTGTAGCCCCAAAGAACTATGCTGCCAAGCTAAGCCTTGTACTAATGGAGAAGAAGTGAGTAAAAATAAGCAAACCGCTATAGAGCCGATTCGGGATGAGAACTATGCCGAATGGTATCAACAAGTAATAAAAGCTGCTGATTTGGCAGAAAATAGTGATGTTCGTGGCTGCATGGTTATAAAACCTTGGGGCTATGCAATTTGGGAAAACATCCAACGTGCCTTGGATTCTATGTTTCGTGAAACCGGACATAGAAATGCCTATTTCCCCATTTTTATTCCCAAAAGCTATTTCGAGAAAGAAGCAGAGCATGTTCAGGGTTTTGCCAAAGAATGTGCAATTGTAACCCATAGCAGGCTTGAAGATGATGGACAAGGCGGGCTTAAAGTTGCGGGTGAACTCTCCGAACCCTATATTGTGCGCCCCACCAGTGAAACTATTATTGGTGCTTCTTTTGCTAAATGGGTTTCTTCTTATCGTGATCTGCCCCTTTTGATTAATCAATGGGCAAATATAGTACGGTGGGAAATGCGAACCAGGCTGTTTTTACGTACTGCCGAGTTTTTGTGGCAAGAAGGGCACACTGTGCACGAAACCGAAACTGAAGCTATGGAAGAAACCAAAAAAATGCTAAATGTTTATGCCATCTTTGCCCAAGAGTATCTGGCAATTCCCGTGATTCAGGGAGAAAAAACCGAATCGGAAAAATTCCCCGGTGCCGTAACAACCTATTGCATAGAGGCTATGATGCAGGATAAGAAGGCATTACAATCCGGCACTTCACACTTTTTGGGACAGAATTTTGCTAAATCCTCCGGTATCAGGTATCAAAGCCGTAGCGGAGAATTCGAATATGCATGGACTACCTCTTGGGGTGTTTCCACCAGGCTAATCGGAGCTTTAATAATGGCACAT
>JAQVMI010000063.1 GCA_028703735.1 Candidatus Cloacimonadota bacterium
CTTTTGTCATTCCTGCGAAGACAGGAATCCAGTTTATTAGATTCCGGTTCAAGTCCGGAATGACAAGATTGTTCAGGATGACAATACTGTTCAGAAAGACAATTGGTTTCTTTCAAAATGTCCATCACAAAATCGTAAAGCACGGATACTTGTTCTTCTATGCTTAAACAACTGGTGTCTATCTCTATGGAATCATCTGCCGGTTTTAGGGGTGCCATAGCTCTGCTTGCATCTGCAGAATCTCTTTGTTCCAGTTCTTTAAGAACTATATCCAGTGGCACTTCTAAGCCCTTTGCTTTCAATTCCAGGTGACGCCGTATGGCACGTTCGGATAAGGTGGCTACCATAAAGAATTTTGCTTCTGCTTCGGGAAACACAACTGTGCCAATATCTCTGCCATCCAATACAACACCCTTGTTTTCGGATAGTTTTCGTTGTAAGGCTACCATTTTATACCGAACTTCTGGGATAGAGGAAATAGCAGATGCCAGGGAGGAGATTTGAGGTGTTCTGATTTCCATGCTAACGTCCTTGCCGGACAAATACACAGCATTATCAGAATCGGTGAAAGCAATTGATAAATCCAGATTGCTCATCATATTTATTATCGCAGTAGTGTTGCTTAGTTCTATGCCTTCACGCAGAGCCTGCAAAGCGCAAGCACGATACATGGCTCCGGTATCCAGATACACATATCCAAGCTTCTTTGCTAATAGCTTGGCAGTAGTGCTCTTCCCCGAAGCAGCGGGACCATCAATCGCTACGATAATTTTCTTCATTCTCATCTCCAAGTTACACAATTTGAGGGGTGGGAATGAAGTCAACAATTTTTTTAGCTGGGAGTTATCTTTTATTGTACAAGCAAGTTAGAATAGCTTAAAATGGCAGTAGACCCTATGCTTCTATTTATTGTCATGCTGCCAGGTTCCGTTCCATGCGTCCCAATCCATAGTTTGGCATCGCTCTATCATAATTTTACAGGGATTATCGGTAGGATTATGCTGCAAAGCTTCATTGAACATGCTGATAGCTTCTTGTTTTCTGTGTGATGCCATAAGTGCCAGAGCTGTTTCGTATTTTCTATAGCATAGCATGGTGGGATTATCAGGATTTAGCTTTGAGGTATAATCTATCACTTCATAGATATCGGTCTCGATTTTCTTGCCCTTTACTTTCACTCTATCCAGTTTGCGGCAGGTGAAGCTATCTCTAACAAGCTCGCAGGTGGTATCATCAATAATTATGCTGGTTAGATAGAACTTATTCAAGCTCTCCAAGCGTGAACTGAAGTTCATTCTATCCCCAATACCAGTGTAGTTAAAGATTCTATCAGACCCAATGTTACCCACAATTACTTCCCCTGTGGCAATGCCAACACCTATGTTGAATTCAGAAAGGACAGGGTGATTAGCCAATTCTATTCTAAGCGATTTCGCTACTTCTCTGATCTCGATAGCAGATTTCACCGCATTCATTGCATAGGCAGGATATTCTACAGGTGCGCCAAACAAACCCAGGATTGCATCTCCTATATACTTATCTAACAACCCTCTGTTTGCCACAATTATCTCTGTGCACAGGTTAAAATATCGGTTTACAAAGCTGGTGATCTCATCAGGGCTCAATCTTTCACATAGGGTGGTAAAGCTTCTTATATCGGTAAACATAATGCTTATGGTTTTCTTTTCGCCTCCGGGAGCCAGACTTTGAGATCCTTTCATTATTTCATTTATCACATCTTTGGAAACATAATGTTCAAAAGCGTTACGAACCATTCGTTTTTCTTTGTTATGAAGATGTGCCTGGCTAAGAACCAATCCTTTGAAGCCTGTTAACCAAGGCATTAAAATGGAAGTATAGGAAAGGCTTATGCTTTGCATGCTGTATAGCATGAAGAAGACTATAAAGATAATTACAGAGAGTAGCAGATATACAAATATGGATACCAGGGGTTTGGTCTTTATCACCAGTAATGCTAATAGACCCATTAACATTAGGTTGACTATAAATATAAGGTTAGGATTTAGCCAATGCACAAAGGTTGATTCCAAAACATTACGGATTAGGGTGGCGTGAAGCTCTACACCCGGATAATTCTGATCCAGAGGGGTGGTTTTGATATCTCTTAAACCCGAAGCTGATGATCCTATCAGAATAATCCGGTCTTCAAAAAAACCCTTGGGTATTCTGTTTAGCAGAACATCAGAGAACGACACATAGCGGAAGGATTTCTGCTTACCATAGAATTTGAAATAGAATCTGCCATTTGAGCATAAGGGTAACTTGCGAATTAAACCTTCATCGCTATACAGGTTGCATGCTTTGCCCGATTCTATTCTTTTTACCCCCAATAAATCCAGACACATCTGAAAGCTAAAATTCACGTAGTAGCGGTTACCAGATTTTAGAAACAAGGGGTAATCGTGGATAACGCCCGATTCATCTGGTTCGATATGTGTGAACCCAAGCCCAAAAGCTGCATCAGACAGCATTTTTATGGGAGGATGCAGGAAGTTCGTTTTTAGATAGTATTTAGGTGTTACCTGCCAATCTATTAGCTTATCTGGGATTGTTTTAGTAGAAGTGGAATCCAAACTGCTGAACATACCAAGAAAAACGTTTCCTGCCTCAGCTAAAGCCGCAGCAAATTCTGTATCAGTGCTTAAACGATCCAAAATCTTATCGGAATTAATGGGGATATCCACCAATTGTTGTGAAAGCCTTTCTCTGGCATATCCCTTAATGCTGTCATTTTCGGTAAAGAAAACGTCGAATCCGATCGCCAAAGGCTCATCCTGTGCCAGAATATTTACCAAATCGGCAAAAAAGATGCTGGGCCAGGACGAAAACTGCCCCAGAGTTGAGATGCTTTTTTCATCTATATCCACTATGCAGATTTCGTCATAAGCTCCCAATTTATCGTTTTTTAAAAAGGCATTATCAAAATCCAATATTGTATCATAAATTCTTAAATCGGCAGTCTTCAATAGTTGACTGGTAATAGGTAGTCTGGAGAGGGCATAGGACAGAACCAGAACAATTAGCACTACCAGATAGTAGATACTTGTCTTTTGCGTTAAAGTACTACGCTTAGCATTTCCCATAAAAATGCTTTATTTTCCACACATAACAAGATGCAAAAGTATAAATCTCACCACTAAATCTTCCATAGAGATAAAACCCATTTGGGTGCTACTTATCCACTGGAAGGTTTTCCATCAGGGCACTATCAGGGAAATCGCTTTTCAGCAATTCTATATGCTTTTGTTGATTCACTTTATCATTTTGTTCATCGTAGATCATAATCAGATAAGCATGAGAATGCTCTGCATCTTTTTTTAGTGGTCCTTGGTTTATCACTTTTTGAAAGGCAGTAATTGCCTTGGGAAAGTCCTTAGCCTCATATAAAGCGATGGCATCTTCCATGCTCTGAAGTGGGTCTTGAAACCAAAGCAGCGAGTTTTCTTTCTTAACCTCGGCTTCATCTCTTCGGATTCCTGCAACACTACTGGCATTACGCGGGTTTTGCAATTTCAAGTTGTTAAGGCTCTCCTTCATTTTGTTTTTCCAGGTAGGGTTACTATTAGCCTGTTGTAACAATTTGCTGATGCTTATCTGAGTATTGGCTTTTACCGTGGAGGTTACTCCGCTGTTCCATTCAATTTCCGCCGAGGCATCCAATCCGGTTTTGATAAACCCATCTTCGCTTACATTGGCGTTCAGGATTGCAGTTTTGTATATTTGGCTCTGCGTTTCTTTGTAAAAAACCTCTCCCAGAATAAAGCGAATCTTTCCTACAGTAGCGGCTGTAAGTGCAATAAGCGCCAGAGTAAAAATTAGCAGCATTGTTAGCTTCTTCATATTAGCCTCCTTGTTTCATAAGTTCAGTGTAGATTAGGGTGTCAATTTTCTTTAGGGCATTTTTGTAGGTAAGCTTGTTAAAATACTCTTGTGCCTTGCTTTTATTATCGCTTCGATACTCCAGAATACACAGATTAAGGTTCAGCATTTCCGTTTCCTGGTTTTGTTTCAAAGCTTCAAGATAGTATCTTCGGGAATTTTCGTATTGTTTGGTTTCCTGCATCAGATTACCCAGATTAATTAACGATGCCAGATTACGTGGGTCTTGCACTAATATCTGTTCCCAGATGCTCTGAGCTGTAGCCAGCTTGTTATTGTCTTTGCACCACAAAGCATATTCATTGGCTACCAGCAGATTGCTGGGATACTTTTTTATAGTCCGCAAATACTCTGCTTCCTGAGCAATTTGCCCCAAAAGCATAATATTCTGCAGTTCGTCATTATAGCTGCTTTGAGCTGCTGCAGAGTTTCCATACTTATCACTCTGAATGGGCATAGACCAATTTGGGGCAGGATATTGCGCATGAGCATCGGCAAATTCTATAAGATCGGGGTAAGTTTCTTTGCTGATTAACGCCTGATACTTGTTTAACGCTTCCAACCAGCTTTGTGAAAAACTGTTCTTCCCCAGCAGGGTGGTTTCTATTGGGATCCAGTATTTATCATTTCTAAAGATGAAGTGATTGGAATCAATTCCGCTATCCAACACATCACGTAGGCTCATCTGCGTATTAAATGCCAGCATTACGTGTCCTGGTAAATCAATGAACCCGCATTCTACTCCAATTACAGAAAGCGAGGTGGCAAGCAAAGCCAGTAAATCCTCACAATCTCCTGCTCTTCTATCAAGAGTCTGGAAGGGATATTGCACATAGTCATTATCGCTATCTGCTACATTACTTATGGTGTTATCTAACACATAGCCCAATCCGTTTACGGAGTAATAGCTCCAGATTTGCATGGCTCTTTGGATTTGTTTGTTTAGCTTAAGATCGGGATTATGAGGGAATAACGATAGAATTTCGGTACTTACAAAGTTCCTGAGGTGTTCATCTACAGGATTCACAAAGCTGGCGAATTGCTTGCGGCTTTTCCAGTTTAATGCCGAGATATTCAGTGCCTCGATACGCTTATTTTCATCGTAATAATTGCGGGATTGCTCATCAAAAGTATATTCCACAAACAGCTCGGTTGTAATTGAAGCAGAACCTTCACGACAAACATTGAACACGTTTTGGTTAATGGGTATAATAATGTCTATCTGGTGTTCCTTATTTGGCAATAGGCTGGAAATTGTGGTTTCGAAAGGTTTATCGGTTATCCTGGCAACTTTTACCACCACTTTCACATTTTGGATGGAGATGCCTTTGTTATTGAATAGGGTTATGGTTCCGATGGGATTGGTATCGTAATAACGCTGCAACGAAGGATATAGCTTGAAAAATTCATATTTCTTTACATCCACGGGAGCTTTGGCGCGATTGTAGTATTCTCGGGTATCACTTGCTTCAATCAGTTTTTCCCTAAGTGTAATGTCATCGGGAGCATATTTCACTGCCAGCTCAATTTCGCGGTAAGCATCGTCATAAAGATGCTCACGAGTAAGCAAGTCAAAATAGAATAAGTGAAATTCAGTGGAATTTGCATCTTCGCTAACATACTTATAAACATCATCTAAAATAGCCATAGCTTCTGCATATCTGCTGGCTTTTTCCAATGCTTTGGCATAGGTAAATCCATAATCTACATTTGTTTTATTCAGCCTATAGGCTTTGGCAAAATTGATTAGAGCTTCATTTGCCTGCCTCATTTCCTGATAGGCGAGGGCTGCGCCATAGAAGTATTCTGCGTTATCTGGATTTATCTTTATGGCATTATTATAGCTATCTGCTGCATAGGCAAAATTTGCCTGGGCATAAAAAGCATCACCCAGTAATTTATGGATAGAATCAGGGCTTTCGCTGAATCTATTTAACATGCGCTGCAAGCGAGATACTGCGTCATCATAATTCTTGGTTTTTATCAGCAATCCACTTAGCATCAGATTATTGGCAAAGCTATCATCAATGGTTACCAAATCGCGCATTACCGTTTGAGCAGTACTGAAATCTCCCAGGCTTTCATTGGCAATAGCCAGATACAAGTTCACATCTTTATCCTTACCGAATTTGCCAATCCAATCTGTAGCCAGGCTCTTTACTTTAAGATAGTTTTTGCTTAGATAGTAAAGCGAGATTAACTGACGGTTTATCAGCTTACTTTCCTTGGATTTCTTTTTCTCCAGATAGGTGATTCCTTGTGCATATTCTTTCATAAGCTTAAAAATATCCACCTTTGCCAAAACGTATTCTTCGGTTTCTTCACCCAGACTTAAGGCAGCATCAATGCTCTGCAGAGCTTTTTCGTATTCCAGGGTTTGAATATAGTGTTGCGATTCTTCCGCATAGGTTTTTACAATCTCTTCCACAATCCGTTTATCTGTTATAGTGGATTCTGCGCGCCTATATGCCAAAACTGCATTAGCAAAATCACCCACACTTCTAAGGTAACGAGCATGCGAGTAGGCATCTTCAATTTCCTGGCTGGCGGCAGAAGCTTTGCCATCATCAGAGATAGAGCTAATTGTATATTTACAAATAGATTTTGCGGGGTTGCTTATCGTGTATTTTGGTTCGGTAACATGAGAGGAGGTTTTACCATCCTGATTAGATTCTGTAACTAACCATTTGCTTATACCTTCCGGGGCTTCCCACATCAATTCTGCAGTTAGCTCATCTGTTAAGCTTAGTTTTATTGTTTGTGGTTTTTTGGGGCTGTAATAAAAGCGTAAAATTCTGGAATTAGTGCTCTTTCTATCGCTAATCAGAAGAGTCCGGCTACTGGCATGATATCTTATATGGTTTATATCCCCAAAACCTGGGAATTTTGCCAGGCTATTTTGCGCAAAGTAAGTAGCCTCGGTTCTGCCATCGTTTTTTACTACTAATTGCTGAGTTTCTGCATCGATGTATCCCAGGCGGTTTTCATACAGGATATCGAAACTGCTGATCTTTTTTGCCCGGGTTAGTAGCTTTTTAGTTTTATAATTGGATAACAGGACTTCGTGCACCTCGCTATTATTAGCCAGGAAGTACAGGTAGTTTCCTCTCACCCGCAATAAATTTGGCTTCAGTTTATCTTTTTTTAAATCGATATTTTCCATGAACATGCTGTTCTCATTGAATACAGCAATGCGGAAGTTATTACCATCCGCAATATAGATCATCCCATCGGGTGAAACTGCTATGCTTGCAGGAGAGTTCAAACGTCCTGCAGCAGAACCCTTGGAAGAGAATTTTTCCAGATAAGCTCCGTTTATTCTATCAAACACGAACACCTGGCTTTGAATCGTATCCAGAATATACAGCTTTGCCTTATATACAGCAAAGCTATTCATACCCTTCATACCTTGTTTGGCAAGGCTGATGGCATGGATAGTATAAATTACCTTTCCCTCTACTTTGCAGACTAAAGCTTTGGTGGGTTTTTGATTTAGACGGGTATCGTAAATGTAGTATATCTCATTATCCTCTATCACATAATCATACAACATAGGCTCTGTGGATGCTTCCAAAGCAGGACGCATAGCTAAGGGAGGTATTTCTAATGGCTTTGTATTTGCAAATTCATTATCCTGATACAGTTTAAGCGATTTATCAAAGCTATCCACTATACCAATCAGCGCATCCTGATTCACGATGGTTGTTTTGATAATTGTAGGTGCCATGAAAGTGGTTAGTGATGCGCCCTTATCCTTGGATCCCCATGTGGATTTGGGTAGTAGTTTACCTACAGAATCCACCTTTCCAATGCGGGTGCTAAGGGAGTATATTACATACAATTCGTTATATTGGTTTATGGCAATATCTATAACCGGATCCTTTTTAGCATCGGGAGTTTGAATCTTGAATTCCTTCAATTTATTCAGCCGTGCATCGAATACCATTATCTCCTGCTGCGATCCCTTGTTTACCAGAACGCGTATATTCTGATCCTGACCCAAACACATGGATAGGGGAGAGCTGATTGTAGCTTTCCCCATCAGCATCCCTTCATTTGTAAAAGCAAGCAGTTCGTTCCTGCCTGCATCTAACACATACAGGTAATCTTGATAATTCACCAAGATACGTATTGCTTTTTTGAACTTAACGCTGGGAGAGGCACTTAAATCTATGGTACGAAGCAAGGTTCCGCTATGATTGTAAACATAGACGCTGCTTTGTTTGGAATCAAGTGCATAAAGTCCGTTTTCATTGCCGGTAAGATCATCTGCCTTACCACCAATGGGAAGCTTACTAAACAGGGGTTGATTGAAGGCTTTTTTGGTGGTATCCCAAGATTTCAGGATGCCCCTGTTATTATCCACAGTATAAACTGTAGTCCCATAAAGAAATACTTTATCTGTCTGCTGAGGGTTATTCTTAGCTTTGGAAGCTGGTATTGAATGCAATGGTTGTGGTATAGCCCAAATACTTACTCTTAGT
>JAQVMI010000064.1 GCA_028703735.1 Candidatus Cloacimonadota bacterium
TCAGCTTTATGAACAGGCGTTAATCTGGGGAGAACAGGCTTTTGAAGGCAAGGAAGCCTCTGCTCTATATACCTTCCATCGGGCTTCGCTGATACAAAAAGAAACTAAATACACCAATCCCGCAACCGGAGAAAGCAGCGATGGCAAAAATAACTCCATCGCTCTGGAAATGTGCAACAGGGCAATAGAAGCCTTCCCGGAAAGCTATGGAGCTGTGAATTGCGCAGAACTGGTGAAACAAATAGTTGATCCCGAGGTGGATTTCAGCCTGGAAAGTGTGGTGCTGCCGGATAAACCCATATTGCTGACCCTTAAGCTTAGGAACATTGCCAAGGTGCAAGTACGGCTGTATAAACTACCAACCTTTAGTGATGACCTAAGCAATTATCGAAACCTCGATATATGGTGGTGGCAACAAGAAAACAGGCTGCAAAACTTGCTTAAGACAAAAGCCTTCTTTGAAACCAGTTATCCCGGGCACAATGAGAATGACTACGCTGTTCACGCCTTCGATGTAGTACTAAAGGGTCAACCAGTGGGTAAGTATGTGCTGGTGGCATCGGACGATTTCAGCCTGGATCTGGAAAGTCAACATCTGAAACTATCGGTTTTTACCAGTAGTAATTTGACTGTGATTACCCCCAGCAACAAAAATCCTGTATTGCATGTATATAACCGAACCACGGGAAAAGCTGTGGCAAAAGCTAAGATTACTGCCTATCTTCGGAAAGAAGGAAAATGCACTGAAGCATGGGCAGTTTACACCGATAAAACCGGAAAAGCGATCCTACCAAAGAGTAAGAATGAGTGGTATGAATACTTCGAGGTTAGCCTTGGGGCAGATTGCTTAGGGATGGATCAAATCAGTTATTACGGTTTTGTTGGCGAAATGTTCTCCCGAAATCATACTAATACTTTAGCTCTACTGTTTACCGACCGGAGTATCTACCGTCCCGGACAAACGATTTACTGCAAAGGCATTATCTATGAAGCAGACCAAGAGCAATATCATAAACTACTTACCAATACCCAGCTAAGCCTTACTCTGAAAGACACAAACTATCAAACCATCGCTACTCAGCAGCTTGTCACGAACGAATTCGGAGGAGTTGATTGCACTTTCACCGCTCCCATGGGTGTTTTAACAGGCCAGATGACTATTCTTGCCGAAAAGGAAAGTGGTCAGTTTGGCTCTGTAAGCCTGAGAGTAGAAGAATATAAGCGCCCCAAATTTGAAGTAACGATAGCCAAGCCTGCCGAAACCTACAAGCTGGAGAAGGATGTTACCGTTACTGGTAAAGCCCTTGCCTATGCAGGATTTCCGATAGACGGAGCAAAAGTGGCATATACTATTAAACGCACTCCGAAGTTTTCCACCTGGAGATGGTGGTGGGGTAATCCTTCGCCCGTGGGAGGACAGATGCTAAGCTCGGGCAATCTTACCACAGACCAGAATGGTGGCTTTAGCATCACTTTCACGGCGGAAAAGGATGAAAACTATAATCGCTACGAAGGTTGCTACTTTAGTTATGAGATTAACGCTACGGTAACCGATATTAACGGGGAAACACATAGCGGTCTGTTAAACCTCAGTATTGGCACTGGGGAGCTTATCATCGAACCCGTTATAGACTACTATGTGCCAAAATCTGCCAACCCCCTGGCAATCAAACTAAGAACCACAAACCTGGGTGGTGAAAAGATAGCTACAAAGGGTACGGTTACTATTAGCCGATTACAGACTCCGGATCATATCCAAAAAAGAAGAATTGTTAATCAACGAAGTTTTAATGACAATTTCAACCTCCCAACGGATAGATATTATCTGAGCCGGGATGAGTTTCTGAAGAATTTCCCTACGGATACTTACGCCAATGATGATCATGAGGACACCTGGAAAGTAGCCAAACAGATGTATAGCGGAGAATTCAACACCGGGCAAAATGATATCGTTAGCATTGCCGGCTTTAAAAAGTGGAAAACGGGGATGTACCGGATAGAGGCAGTTACTACATACAAAGGTGAGGATATTAAGGTAACCCAATACTTCACGGTTTACGCTTTAAAGGATAAGCGAATGCCATATATTATGGCTGACATGCTTATCCCCATCAAGACGGATTGCCAACCCGGAGAAACAGCGCAAATACTATTAGGCAGCAGCTATAAAAATGTAAACGTAAGCTTTAAGGTGGAAAAACAGCATAAAATAGTGGATAGCCTAAACGTGGTGCTGTCCAAGGAGCAGCGTTTATTCAGCTTCCCGGTACTGGAAAGCGACTTGGGCGGATTCTATGTGCATATTAGTTTCTGGCGTGATAACCGTTTCTATAGCTATAGTCAGGAGATTGAAGTTCCCTGGATTAATAAGCAGCTCGATTTTGAATATACCACCTTCCGCGATAAACTACTGCCCGGGCAGACTGAACAGTGGCAATTGAAGCTGAAGGATAATACCGGAGGTGCTGCTTCAGCGGAATTGCTTGCCTCCATGTATGATGCTTCCCTGGATGCTATAAATCCGCACAAGTGGTCTTATGACATTTATCACAAAACCAACATGTCCTATTCCTGGCGGGTATTAACGGATACTTACACTTCCAATGGCTCTGGGTTTCGCTACCGCTACCAGCCTAACTTCCCTTGGCTACAATTTAGCCAACTGAACGATTTTGGGAAGCATATCACTTGGGACAATGTCCGTGGACGTTACACAGGCCAGTTAATGTGTGCGACCAGTTGTGGACCTGGAGGAAGTTCAGGAAGTGGTTTTGGCGGTAACTCGTCCAACTCCGGTCAGCCCCGAAAATCTTCATTTTCCCCTTCTTCGGAAGCTATTCTCCCTCAACCGGAGCAACCTGATCTTTCTGAGGTGACAGTCCGGAAGAATCAGCAAGAGACAGCCTTTTTCTATCCCTCTTTGCATACTGATGAACAGGGCGAAGTTACTATCTCCTTCACTGTTCCGGAAGCACTTACCCGCTGGAAGTTCCAGGCGTTGGCTATTACCTGGGATTTGCAGATAGGTTTAACGGAGAATTCCACCGTTACGCAAAAGCCTTTGATGGTAACCCCTAACCTGCCACGCTTCTTTCGCGAAGGGGATAAGATTACAGTCAGTGCCAAAATCTCGGCTTTGGGAGAAACTGAACAGACAGGACAATGCAGGCTGTATCTTATAGATCCCCTTACTAACCTACCGGTGGAAAGTCAGTTTAAGCTATCCACAGCTCCATTAACCTTCACGGTAAAACCAGGCGAAAGCACGGTAGTAGAGTGGAAACTGGAGATTCCCTTCGGGATAAGCACTGTTAGTTGCAAAGTTGTAGCGCAGGCGGATAAGTTCTCTGATGGAGAAGAGAACACCCTACCCATCCTATCCAACCGGATGCTTGTAACCGAAAGTCTCCCTCTACCGGTTCGGGGCAAATCCAGCAAATCATTTACATTTGATAAACTCCTAAAAGCAGAGAATTCCAACACACTGAAGCATCACCGTTTAAGCCTGGAATATACTTCCAATCCCGCCTGGTATGCAGTGCAGGCTTTACCATATATGATGGAATATCCCTACGACTGCAACGAGCAGGTTTTCACCGGCTACTACGCAAACAGCCTTGCCTCTCACATCGCCAATGCCAATCCACGCATTCAGAAGGTGTTTGAAGCTTGGAAAAACACTCCTGATGCAGCAGCGCTGATGTCCAATCTGGAAAAGAATCCAGAGCTGAAATCCGTGATCTTGCAGGAAACACCCTGGGTTCTGGATGCGCAGAATGAGGCGCAAAGCAAGCAGCGGATCGGTGTGCTGTTCGATCTGGATAAACTAAAGGATCAGCAGCAGGTTACATTCAATCGTCTAAAGCAGAATCAAAACGGAAGCGGAGCCTGGTCTTGGTTTCCCGGAATGCCGGATTCATGGTGGGTAACGCAGTACATCATGGAAGGGATGGGGCATTTGATACATCTGGGAGTGCTAAACGATGTTAAGTTTTCCCCTCGCGACTATGAAGAGCAACCTATGGACGAAGAACCGTATTTTTATAATTCTGAAATTCCGGACACAACGGCTGTGATTTCGCCAGAGGAGAATTACGAAGGCGTTGATGACCAGTTTAACTCCGCCCCTGCAGATTCCGCTATTGCTTATTCATCTGAAGAGCAGTTTACCGATGTTGCAGAACTAACCAATCCCCACAATCTGGGTTTTGTGATAGACGAACAAGTGTTGATTAAAGCAATTGCCTACCTCGATCGTAAAATCCTGGAGGACTACAACAATATTCAAAAGAACTCTAAACCCAAGGAAGACCATCTGGGCTATATAGAAATGCACTATCTCTATACCAGGTCTTTTTTCCCTGAGATCAAGACATCCGCCAAAGTGCAGAAAGCGGTGAACTATTTCCGCGACCAGGCTGCCAAATATTGGGGAAGCAAGGGGTTATACGGTCAGGCTATGTTAGCATTGGCAGAATTCAGGTATGGCAACAAAAAGCTGCCAGGGGAGATAATCAAATCCTTCAACGAACGGGCGTTCCATAATGAAGAGCTTGGGATGTATTGGAAAGAGAATGCCTCCGGCTGGTATTGGCACCAAGCCCCCATCGAAACGCAGGCTTTGCTTATCGAAGCTTATGGAGACATTTCCAATGATACAGCGTCGGTTAACGGAATGAAAACATGGCTGCTACAGCAAAAGCAAACCACTAACTGGAAAACTTCCAAGGCTACCGCAGAAGCATGCTATGCTTTGTTACTTTCCGGCACAGAATGGCTGAATACAGATAAACCGGTAGAAATCACCCTTGGGGGGGAAACTATAGACACCTCTAAGCTGAGGGGAACAACTCCAGAAGCCGGAACAGGTTACTTTAAAACCTCCTGGTCAGGTTCTGAGATCTCTGCCAAGCAGGCAAATATCAGGGTTACAAATCCTAATCCGGGTCCGGTTTGGGGTGCCTTGTGCTGGCAGTATTTCGAGGATCTGGACAAAATAACCCCTGCTGAAACACCCCTAAAACTGAAAAAGCAGCTATTTGTAGAGCGGGTTACAGACAAAGGCACCGTGATTGAACCTATTTCTGATAAGGCAATACTGAAAGTGGGGGATAAGGTAATCGTGCGGATTGAGCTGAGGACAGATCGTGATATGGAGTATGTCCATCTGAAAGATATGCAGAGTGCCGTGTTCGAGCCAATCAATGTACTTTCAAGCTACAAGTGGCAGGATGGATTGGGGTACTACGAAGCCACGGGTGATGCAGCCACAAATTTCTTTATCGAGTATTTGTTAAAAGGCACCTATGTTTTTGAATATCCCCTCAGAGTATCCAATAAAGGCGATTTTTCCAATGGCATAACCTCTATCCAGAGCATGTATGCTCCGGAGTTTTCTGCGCATTCGGAGGGAACCAGAGTAGAAGTGAAACAGTGACTTGATGAAGCAGTTATAGATTTAAGATTAGCTTGCATTACGTTGCTTTATAACCATGACTGCGTATATGGTTGAAATGTCAGGTGTGAGGAATGGTGTTTAATTTGAACATAGTGTATTTCTTGCTTGACAGATTATCGTGTAGCATAATATATTGAATCAAGCTGAATTATAACAGGCTTTGAGCAAGGGGATAAGATGAATAAAGATGACAAGTGTGCAAGCATTGGGATTTTCGATGGGCTTACAGAGGAAATCGTATCCAGTTTTTCCAAGGATTTGCAAAGGATTTCTTTTTCTCGTGGCGACGCTATAATCACGGAGCATTCCTGGGGTGATAATTTGTTCTTCATCTGCAAAGGCAAAGTGGAGATTAGCAAGAGCTTAACTAATCCAGATACACCCTTTGCACAGCTATCTGTTCTTGAGCCAGGGCAGTTTTTTGGAGAAATGGGGATTATCGATGATGAGCCACGTTCAGCAAGTGTGGTAGCTCTGGAGAATGTGGAATTGCTGGTTATTCCTCGCGAGGTTTTCGTGAATATCTCATACAATCATCCAGTAGTAATGTTCAATCTGATGCGAACCCTATCAGGACGCTTGCGGGATACGAACGAACGCTTTGTGGAACTGATGGATCAGATGATCAGTAAAAACAGATTGATGGCTATTGGTATGGCTGCCAGCAAGATTATTCACGATATCAAAACCCCCTTAACTGTAATAGTTTTAACAGCACAGCTTTTAGAAAACATCTTTCCCGGTAGCACAGAATTTACCGATAGCATAGTGAAACAGACCAAATTGATAGACCAGCTTGTGCGGGAGATCTTAGATTTTGCCAAAGGAACAGAAACGCCTCCCTTCATTCAAAAGGTGGATTTGGATAGCTTTCTTTGCGAGATAAAAGAAGTTTATGCCTCTGCCTTAAAAGGGCGTAACATCTCCTTCACCGTAGAGAATAAGGTTCCGGATTTTGTCCATTTCGATGAAGGTAAGATACGCAGAGTGCTGATTAATTTAATAAAGAACTCCACAGAAGCTATACCTGCTGATGGAGCTATAAAAGTAATCACCAGCATCTCTTCGGGATGGTTGCAAATATCTGTTATCGATAGTGGACCAGGTATTCCAGAGAAGATTAGAGAAGATTTGTTTCAACCTTTCATCTCTGAAGGGAAACAGCATGGAACAGGTTTGGGTTTAGCGATATGCAAAAAACTGGTTCAGGAACACAAAGGCAGGCTGGAATTTATCCCCCTGGAGCCACATGGCAGCCGTTTTGACATCCGTATCCCTCAGAACATAAAATAAATGCTTGTCAAAAACAGGGCTTTGATTTCTTTGGTTCTACTAAACGAATCCAAAGGGAAGTGAATCATGTCAAGAATATGCGATATCTGTGGAAAAACTGCTCAGGTGGGTAACCATCGCAGCCATGCTTTGAATGCCACCAAGCGTCGTTTTTATCCTAACCTGCACGAAATCCGCGCTATCTTAGCTGATGGAGTGAAACGTGTAAAGGTTTGCAGCTCCTGCCTAAAGGCTAATAAAGTCCGCAAAGCCGTATCCAAATAAATATCTTTTGCGCTGCAAAAAGCTTGTTTGAACAGCGCACGGCTGACTAAAGCTATTTCGCAGCTTGCTTTTCGGGAATTACGGCTTGTGCCGGATTCCCGTTTTTTTTTAGTTTGTGGCAAGTTATTAAGGAAGGATACAAAAGCCTGGATGATAGAATTAAGCGAGAAAAACTGCTACAGGGAAATCCTGGCTGAAAACATAATAGAAAACTACTCACATTTTTGGGGGTTATATGCTAATTGAAGCTATACAGGGCAAGGTGGAACAAAGTTCTGCAATCCTGGGTGAAGTTCGTGCCGAAATGGCAAAAGTTATTGTAGGTCAAGCAGAGATTATCGATCGTTTATTAATCGGTATTCTAAGTAACGGTCATGTGTTGATAGAAGGGGTTCCGGGTTTGGCTAAAACTCTTATTATCTCTTCTTTGGCGTCTGTTTTTGATGCAGCATTTGCACGCATCCAGTTTACTCCGGATTTGCTTCCTGCAGATGTTACCGGAACCATGATCTTTAACCCTAAAAGTGGTGAATTCAGCACAAAAAAGGGTCCAATTTTTGCCAATTTCATTTTGGCAGACGAGATTAACCGTGCACCTTCCAAGGTGCAATCTGCTTTATTGGAAGCAATGCAGGAGCGTCAGGTAACTTTGGGGGATAGCACATTGGCATTGCCAAACCCATTTTTTGTGATGGCTACGCAGAATCCCATAGAACAAGAAGGCACTTATCCCTTGCCGGAAGCACAGGTCGATCGGTTTTTTATGAAGCTCATAATCAAGTATCCTGCTTTCGAAGAAGAACGGCAGATTCTTAACCGCATGGTTTCAGAAAAGGATATCCCCTTACGTAAAGTGCTTTCTCCTAAAGACGTAGAGAATATGCGTGAAGTAATAAATCTGGTGCACATGGAAGAAAAACTGAAGGATTACATACTACACCTGATACAAGCTACCCGCCATCCGGAAAGATATCCCCGCATCAGCAGTATGAATGGCTTGATAGAATTTGGTGCTTCTCCCAGAGCTACAATTTACTTAGCGAGGGCTGCAAAAGCTTTTGCCTATATGAGCGGAAGAGCTTATGTGATTCCGGATGATATTAAAGCAGTGGGTAGGGACGTACTGAGGCACCGGATTATTCTTACTTACGAAGCAGAAGCAGAGGCTATTGGCAGCGAAGAGATAATTAACCGGATTTTGGACGAGATAGAAGTTCCATAATATTGCAGGAGAAATTGAGTGCTAACTCAAAGTGCTTCCGAAATTCTAAATAAAATCCGCAGGATAGAGATCCGGACTCGTAATGCAGTTTCGGA
>JAQVMI010000065.1 GCA_028703735.1 Candidatus Cloacimonadota bacterium
TGGTTTTGTTATGCAAAATCCTTACCCCATTACCGCTTCCAACTACTATATCAGGAAACCCATCACGATCAAGATCTGCGCTGGCATTTCCCCATCCATTATAGACCCGTGCACCTGCAAGCCAGGTAATATCAGAAAATGTGCCATTCCCATTATTTCGGTAAAGGTAAGAACGGTCATTTTCATAAACTGATGTAACGAAAAGATCCAGGAAACCATCATTATCAGCATCAATAAACAGTGGGTCTGCATGAAGCTCATCATAGCTGATTCCGGCTTGGGTAGTAACATCGGTAAACTGCCAATAGTAAACTGTATCTTGTTCCACAATTCTGTAAGCTAAACCATCATTTCGAAGTAGCATGCTTTTATCAGAGATGTCTATATAACGTGGATGTGCCAAATTTGCAACAAACAAATCCAGATCCCCATCATTATCATAATCTCCCCAGTCTGCCCCGATACTGTGTCCGTAATAACCTTGCTTGAAGGATCCTGTTAATCCATAAAGTGCTGCCATATCCACGAACAGGCTATCCACTTGTTTCCAGCAGAAGTTACGGTTCAATCTGTAATTGGTAACCAATATCTCTTGTTTCCCATCATTGTCAAAATCAGCAGGAGCCACACCGCGTCCTGCCTGCCCTGGATTAGTAGTGTACTCTGGAAACAAAATTCCTGAGGCTTCACTTTTATCAGAAAAGTAACCTTTGTCGTTATCCCAGTAAAAATCTGGAAAGCCATTTCGAACTTGCCATTTTTCGTAATTAGCCACGTAAAGAGAAGGGTATCCTGTTCCATCCAAATCAATCCAGGCTGCTGCTTCACTGGGGTAACTATCGTTTATATCTCCGGCTCGTTCATTTACATTAACAAAGCGAGTGCCATTCTGGTTCTTTAATAGTAACTCTCCTCTTCCTTCACTTGCGTTACTAAGGCTAACTATATCGAGCAAACCATCACGATTAAAATCTGCAAACAAACCTCCTGTGCTACTATTGGATCGAATATTCAGAGAATCTGATACATCAATGAAACTCATATTCCCCTCATTTCTGTATAGATGACTTCCGGAAAATAAGATGTCAATATTACTATCGGCATTAAAATCTCCTAAGGCTACTCTACTGTAACCCTTCTCGTTAAGACCTGAGATGGTGCTTACATCTTCGAATACTATGCCGTTATATTTCAATAGCCTTCGCATCCAAGCCTGAGGGGTTTCTTTTACCTTCCTGCTCTTGTGAATCGCCAGGATGGCATTCCAAGCTTCAATATCATACTTGCGGCGTGGAGAACCCCAGCTTAGGCACTTACCAAAGTTCTCTGCTGCTTTTTTACTTTTGGGATTATTTAGGAGATGCACTCTTCCCATCCAATAATGAAGTTCTGAGATTTCGCCTCTGTCGTTATTGCTAAATGAAATCTTCCTTAACATGGCTAAAAGCTTTTTTACTTCATTTTTAGGTAAACGGGTAACAATCTCCGCCAATGGTTCATCACCCCATAGGTTATGGCTTTCCAGTAGCTTGTAGTAAGCAATCTTAACCTTTTGCAGATCTATTCTATTTTGCCAATCCTGAGAGGTGTAAATATCATAAAGCAGGGTTTGAGTTTGAGAGGACACGGACGACTTTAGTAAATCACTTGCAAGGGAAAGAGCTGTTTTGTTGGTGTCCGCAGTTTTACGATAAGTGGGAGATATAAGATATAGTGCAGCAATGTAAGCATGCATAGGGCTTTGGTATCCATAATCGGTTATAGCAGTATTTAATGCCTGCCAATCTTTTTGATTGGAGATATTGTAAAGTAAATAGTAATAGGCAATTTGAGCATACTTGGAATGGGGGAAAGCATCCGTAAAACTATTGATAAGATCAATCGCCAAGCTATCGTTTACCTGGATGCTAATTTCGTCTATGCTGCTTTTTGCCATAGCCTCTATCACGCTGTTGTATTGCTCTGTATCTGCTATTGCCTCCAGGATGTTGCCTTCAGGTGCTCCGTATGCATAATGGCTAAAAATTGCTATATCAACCGGGTTAGAAAATTTACTTCCAACCGCATCAATCTCTTCTATGAACTCCAAGCTGTCCACCTCACTACTTTGCATTAACAACAACCAGTGGAGAGCATCTTCCAAAGAACCATATTCGGTAGCCAAACGTTTATGACATAATATAGCTAAACCAGCTTGATTACTACGCTGGGCGAAACCCAAAACACAACGTAAGTCAGCTTCATCGCCTGTGATAGCCTTGGAGAGGATGCTTTCAGAATGTTTTAACACAAGCTGAAATTGCTCTTTATCGGTTAAAAAACGTATTTCATCATTTGAAAGCCCAAAGCAAAATGCGCTTATTACAAGTATTAAAGCTACCAGTGGATACTTCATTATTTATCCTCAATCTGTTTAATTAGTGTTTGCATGTCGTCGTGGTTAAAATGGTATTCCGTGTTGCAGTAGTTGCAAACTGGTTTTATACCATCCTGCATGCTTTGTAACTCCTGCTTTCCCAATAGCATCAAAGCAGAAACAAAACGTTCGCGAGTGCAAGAACATTTAAAGCTGATCTCTTTAGTTTCATTTATCTGCCATTGAATATCCTTGAAAACAAAGCGGGAAAGGATATCTTGCATGGACAACCCCATGTCCATCAGGTCACTGATGTTTGGGGTATTTTGGATGTTTTGATATATCTTGTTTGCAATCTCAGTATCTGCAAAAGGTAATTGTTGGATGATAAAACCTCCCGCAGCTCTGATAATAGCATCTTTATCTAATAGAATCCCCAAATTTACTGCTGAGGGTATTTGTTCAGATTGCAGGAAATAGTATGCCAAATCTTCACCAATTTCGCCTGAGACCAATTCGCAAGTTCCTGTGTACGTTTTTGTGTTAACATCGTTTCTTAGTAAAGAGATTGTCCCCTTACCCAAAGCTTTCCCCAGCATGAAATTTTCAGCAGAAGATTCATAGAAAAGCTTAGGGTTAGAGGCATAACCACGTAGGTATCCCTTTGATGAACAGATTGCTACACCGCCAGACAGATCACCTTTTGAATCTACTCTCAAGGTTATCTCTGCATCAGGATGTTTCAGTTCCCAGCTAAGCATTGCCACAGCAGAAAGCATACGTCCCATCAGTATGGTTGCGATGGGGGATAGATCGTGCAGATCACGCATCTTTTGCACAGTTTTGGTGCTTATTACTGCAGAGAAACGAAAACTATCGTTATTGGCTGTTCCACGTAGAATTATGTCACTATTCATCTTTCCAATCTTTCACTATTTGTGTACCGGGATAGTAGTGCTGCAAGATTTCTAAACAGGTTGCACCGGCTCTTGCCATTCTTATTGCTCCTATCTGGCACATGCCAACTCCATGCCCCGCACCCTTACCTTTTAGACTTATAACCTGCCTGGGTTTTACAACAACTGCTCCATCAACGTCCTCGTACGTTCCTTCAATAAAGAAGAATGAGGATAAAACACTATTGAAGGCTTGTCGAATTTTATATTCGTTATCCAGAAGCACTTGTTTGTTTCCGCTAAACCTTATACTGACGATTCGTCCCGAACGGCTTCGCTCCAGGATCTCGATTCGATTAATATAGTTTAAGCCGATATTCTTTGCCACATCTTTACTACTGATCTTTTTTTCCCAATAAAGAGCTCCGCGTTCCCAGGAATTCATATTGGTAAATATGCTTTTTGCGTTAATCCAATAGCGCGCACCTGCCTCGCTGCTAAGATCGATGCTATCGGCATCTACGATACAGGTAACCCCATTCAAATGAGACACAGGTTTTCCTTTCCAAATTGCACTGGAAGCATCTGTTTTCCCCCCACAACTGCTATGGTAGGTTGCATCTGCGATATAGTTATCGGTCAGGATTATCTCTGCGGAAGTCTCGTCAATAGCCTTTCTGATCAACAGGTTTTGCAGGTACTTACCCTTGTAAACCTGGCAATGAGTATCATTACATAGATCAAAACCATCGGCTTTGTGTCTGTTATTTACCAGCAGCGTAATTGCATGTGTTCTGGCAGCAACTGCTTGTGCCTTTAGAGCCTCAAAGGGAGAATTATTTCCAATCTCGTTCGGAACAACCCCCGATAGATATTCTTCCAGTTCCAGATACTGGTTTAGAATCAGTTTACCTTTCACAGTTTTCAATACAAAACTACCGCTGTAGGGTAGAGAGCTACCGTTGATAAATACATCGGAAGTAGAGTGTATCTTTAAAGGTGTTTCCATGTAAAAGGTTTCATTCTCACTATTGATAATCCTAACTGTGGAGTTTATCAATGGCATTTCAGCTATCTTACTATAGGGAATATTGTTTAGGGTGGCATAATTTTCTGCATCAATTCTGGTGCTGAAGCTGCTGGAAGAAAAGTAAAGCAACTCTTTCTTGATAATTAATTCTTGCTTGACCCACGAAAAAAAACTCCGTGTAATTGCTTCTGGGTGTTCTTCATTATCTTCTACTACTTTCTGTTGCTCGATAATTCCATAATATGAAAGCGATTCGGGATTTAACAAGGATATCTGGATGCTACCTGTAAATATTCTGGACATTAAATCATCTTGTTCGGTTACAGATATCTGGCAATTGCTTAAGGTTTTCAGTTTAATACCCGAACCAGATGCAAGATTAACTTCCAAGAATAGCCTATTATCTTGATAATCTGCTGCGTTGCATATGAAGCTGATAAGCAGGAACAAGCATAGAAGATTTTGTCGCATAGGATATACTATTTTACCGTAGATCCAGAAACTCCACCTTTGTCTGGAACTATCAGGTTAATTTTCCCATCACTGTGAGAGGCTAAAATCATGCCTTGAGAAGTAATTCCTCTAATGGTTTTAGGTTCAAGATTTACCAGCATAACGATAGTTTTACCTAACAATTCCTCTGGAGAATAGTTTTGAGCTATTCCTGCCACAAGCTCCCGCTTCAGGTCACCAATCTCAACTTGTAACTTTAGGAGGTTTTCTGTTTTAGGTATCCTTTCTGCGCTAATAACTTTAGCCAGGCGGATATCTAATTTGGCAAAATCATCATAAGTTATCGTGGCTTTACTTGCCTCTGGGGGGAGATTATCTGATTGTTGCTCGTTACTTACAGCCTGTGATTGTTTTAGCTTTAGTATCTGGGCTTCGATTGTTGCATCTTCAAGCTTCGAAAATAGCGGTCTGGTTTCATTTAATACCGTACAGTTAGCAGCAATGCCATAGGCATCGCCAAAACTGAATGATTCAGGGAGGTTCATCATCTGCCTTAAAACTCGGCAGTGTTTGGGTAAAATAGGAGTTAAACAAACAGAAATCTTAGCCAATATGTTATAACAGACAAACAGAGTTTCATTTACTGCCTCTTTATCCTCTTTTATCACCATCCAGGGTTTACGTTCGTCAAAATACTTGTTTCCCAGCCTTGCAATATCCATAATCAATCTGGTATTCTTTTTTACCTGATAATCTGCATAACCATTTTCAATTTCTTCAATTAGCTTGTCAATATCGGTTAATAGCTGCTGAGAAGCTTCATCTAAGGCACAATGCACTATGTTTCCCTGAAAATTCTTGTGGGTGAAGGCAAACACACGATTTGCCAAATTCCCCAAAGTATTGTTTAAATCCCCATTGATCTTTAGCTGAAAATCATTCAGGCTAAAATCGCTATCCTGTTTTTCGGGGGCGTTTACTGCCAGATAATATCTTAGGTATTCACCGTCGAATTCCTTCACAAACTCATCCACCCAAATTGCCCAATTTCGGCTGGTGGAAATCTTTTGTCCCTCAAGATTCATGAATTCGTTGGCAGGGATATCGTAAGGCAGGCAGTATCGCTGGTCTTGACCCATCAGCATTGCTGGCCAGATCAAAGCATGGAAAATTATGTTATCCTTGCCGATAAAATGGATTAGCCTGGTGCTGGGATCCAGCCAATAATCCTTCCATAAATCTGGAGTTCCTCGCTCAGCTGCCCATTCAATTGTGGAGGAGATGTAGCCTATGGGTGCATCAAACCAAACATAGAGAACTTTCCCTTCTGCATCGGGCAGGGGAACGGGTACACCCCAAGATAAATCTCTGGTAATGGATCTTTCTATCAAGCCTTGTTCAAGCAAACCCAACATAAAATTGCGTACGTTTTCTTTCCAGTATTCTTTAGTAGATAGCCAGTCGCGGATTTTTTCCCGGAAACTATCCAGGTGCAAAAACCAATGAACTGTATCCCGGATTATGGGCTCATTCCCGCAGATTTTACACTTGGGGGTTACAAGGGTTATGGTATCATAGATTTGTCCACACTTATCGCATTGGTCACCGCTTGCGTTTGTCGCTCCGCAACGTGGGCAAATTCCTTCCACATAGCGATCCGGAAGATAGCGTTTATCATGTTCGCAATAGAATTGCTGCGTACTTTTGCTTTGGATATGCTTCTTTTCGTATAAGCTTAGAAAGAATTCTTGTGCCAATTTGTGATGAGGAGGTCGAGCAGTACCGGAGAAACTATCGAACTCTATGCCAACTCCATCAAAAGCTTCCTTAATGCTGGCATGATAGCGATCTACTACATCATTAGGCGAAATGCCTTCCTTATCTGCTGATATCGATATGGGCGTTCCATGTTCATCTGTTCCGCAAATATAGACTACGTCTTCTCCCTTTAATCTAAGAAAGCGCACAAATATGTCTGCGGGTAAATAAGCTCCGGCTACATGGCCTACATGCAGCATACCATTGGCATAGGGTAGGGCACTTGTTACAATATATTTCATAATTTATCCTATAAAATGTTTGTGAAGAGTCTGCACAGCTTCTTTTAAATACGGCTGTGGGATAAGCAATTCCACGCTTTGTTCGTTATTAAGGCAACGTACTATTTCAAAAGGTTTGCAAATCTGCATTACGCTGGCTAAGATGGCAGGATCGTGTCCCAATCCTAATCCAACCAAATTCACAAAAGCAAGGTTAGCGATCTTATCCACTATTTCAATATTTCTATTTTTAAGTATGTAATCAGCCTCTTTTTCGTATTTTGCCTCTATAAAAAGCTCGATATTTTTATCTATTACATAGCTCTTAAAAACTTCCAGATTCCAAGTAGATAGTGCTTCCAGCATAGCATCTGTTACAAGTAACTTGTAGCAGATCAATGCCTCTTTATGTGCTATTGCCGATACAGTTCGTTCTTCCATATTGTCTTCCTTAGGGTTTTGTTCTTTGGGGTAATTTATTTTCATATCTGGTGGGTTCTCTATAATTGAACCTGGGGCAAAGGTAAAAGAGGATTTAACCTCCACCTTTACACCATATTTCAGGGCAAATTCCACAGCTCTGGGATGAAGAACCTTAGAGCCACTGTAGCATAAGGTTAACATTAATGAAGGGCTGATAGATTTTATCATCGCAGGGTGATCTACAATGCGAGGATCAGCAGAATAAACTCCATCAACATCTGTATAGATTTCGCACTTTTCTGCACCAAGATAACAAGCCAGGGCAACGGCAGAAGTATCTGAACCACCTCTTCCCAGGGTGGTAATTTCCTTATTCAAGCTAACACCTTGAAAACCTGCTACAATCACAACTTTCCCCTTGGCAAGCTCTTCATGAATTCTAAAAGCATTCACTTTTAAAATACGGGCATTTCCATGTTTGTCATCTGTTATTATCCCACTTTGTGAACCTGTGAAAGAGATTGAAGGCACACCCTCTTCCATTAAAGCTAAGGAAAGCAAGCTCATGCTAATTCTTTCCCCAGCAGTAAGAAGCATGTCCATTTCTCTTCTGGATGGACACTGTGAGATTCCATAAGCCAAACTAAAAAGCTCATCAGTAGTTTTCGCCATAGCAGAAACCACCAAAACCAAGCCATCTCCACTGCCATATTCCTGGGCTATTTTATGCGCTATATTGCGAATCAAATCGATATTGCCAACCGATGTGCCGCCAAATTTCTTTACTATTATTGCCATTTAGCTCATTCCTATTTTAGTAATATTAAATGTCAAGCAGAATGATGATTAACATGTGAATATTTGTACCTTAGACTAAATCTCAGCTTTCAGCAGAAAGGCGAAACCCAAGGCAGTAAAAGCAAAATTCGGAAGCCAAGCCGCCCACACCGGAGGTATTACTCCATTATAGCCAAGGCTCTGAATTACCCGTACCACAATCAGATAGGTAAAGCACACAACTAATCCAAGCATTATTACCCACCCTCTCCCTTTGGAACGAACATTGGAAGTGGCTATGGGCATAAAGAAGAATATCACGATTAAGTTTGTTAAGGGAAAAGCAATCTTCAT